>JBIKVL010000008.1:0-15966 GCA_044356875.1 Pirellulaceae bacterium
CCCGGAGACGGTTTGTCGGTTGGTCATCATGGGGAATTGGCCTCCGAAGTCTTTAGCCAACGTTCGGCAAGGGGACCGAACCAGTTCGCCATCAGTTCCCGCCGCAGATCCAGTCGCGTGTCGGGAGTGAGCAGGCGGTACGGCGCGAGGAGATGGCCTTGAGGCCGGTACTTGGCTTCGTCTGGGGCCCGCGTATCGACCAAGGTGAAGGTCACGGTGGAAGCGCCTTGTTGCGGGATATCGCGCTCGATCACCAACCGCCTGACCGCCTTCGTTTCCCGATCGACTTCGATCGTCGCTCGACGCATCCCTGCTGCGTTCCATCGGCGGCGCGGCGTCGCGGTGATGATGTGCGTGCCTTCCGAGCCATCCTTATGCCGAAGTTCGCAATACGTTAATAGGTCATTTAATAGCGTCTCGACATTTAACGTATAAAGGCTGCTGATATGATGTAAAGCCGGTCCCCATTCGGCACGGTCGATCACGATCGCGCGGCGGGCGCCAAGGGTGATCCAGATCGAGCCATCACGGTCGAGCCCCCAATACCAACGGCGGTCGCCGCGATTCATTTCGACGTAGAAGCGATCGCCCTGGGTCGCGACCCGCACATCCCGGGGCGGCTTGAAACCGACACTTGGGACCTTCCCCATGCTTTCTCCGCCTTCCACGCGTTCCGCTGCTCCTTCGGTTCCCGCGTTTTCGACCTTTGGGGAAGTGCCGTTAGTCTCTCTCTCGGTTTGCACGACATAGACCCGCTCGACCGGCGCGGCATGGGCGTCCATGGCCGCCCGCACAACGATATCCGAGCTGCTGGCGAGGGTCATTCGCTCCCAGCGACCCATGACGAACGCGAACGCGATAGCCGCGAGTATCGCTAGCGCGCCCGCCATCTGCCAGGTCCGCCTCGCGGCAAGGAGATGATGGACCGCCCGGCGTGCCTTCGAAACGCGGTGGACACGCTGTGCAGCCGCTTTTGTTGTGACATGGCCAGCGGACGGTTGGCCGACCATATCGACCAACGCCACTAGCGGTTCAGCTCCAAGCTCTTCCGACAACATCGAGTCCAGAATCAACTGGTTGGCGACCTGGTCGGCGAACTGTGGATCGGTTTGCAGTAATCGATTGAGGTCCGCCGAGTCGGCGTCAGACAACGTGCCATCGAGCAGTTCCGCGATCAACCGGCGTTGCCGGTCGCGGGAGTCTTCCGAAGCGTTCATATGGGCTCGCCTCCCGCTGTCAGTTGGCGTTCGATACACGCCTGCAGCGTTGCGCGAATGCGGAACAACGCCTGCCTGACCGCACCGGAAGGCCGGCCGATCGACGCGCTGATCGACTCGATGGTCTGTCCGGCCGAGTAGCGCAGATCGAGCAATTGCCTCTGCGGCGGCGGCAATTTCCGCAGGCATTGGTCGAGTGCCGCGCGGCGTTCGTCGAACTGGTCGAGCTTTTCCGAGGCGGCCGCCGACAGTTGCTCGAGCGCGGCGTCGTCGAACACCAACCGCTCGCGTCCCAGTTTCCGCAGATGGTTCAGGGCCTTAAACCGGGCAATTTGGCTCGCCCAGGCCCAGAAATCCGATCCCGGCTGGAACTCGTTGGCCTTCTGCCAGAGCACCGAGTTGATTTCCTGGAGAATGTCATCCACGTCGCTAGAACGCACGAGCAAACAGCGGACAAACGCCCTCAGCCGCGACTGATGCCGGGCAATTTCCCCCACGACGAGATTGTGAATGTCACTGGTCACAATGATGGGCCTCCCGAGGGCTAATGTCGCCCGACCCGCGAATGTTACCGGCACATGCGGACTGGGCGTTGGAACTGGCCGGCGTGCGTCGCCGAATTAGCCCACGGACTGGATTGCCCGTCGAAAGGTAAAGACCGGCGTTTGTGGCCGGATGGGCGACGGAGCAGGAGTGCCTTCCGTCAGAGGAAGGTTGGTGGTGGCTGGCGAGCGGTACACGATAGAGGACGAAAGGTGCCAGGGACGAATGGTGCCCGGCACTTTTTGGCACTTTTTGGCTTTTTGTTTTTGCGGAGTCAGGGCCGGGTGAAGGCACCCAGAACTTCAAGACCGAATACCCAGTCGTGGGGCCCCGTTTTTTCATCCGCGCCCATTCGCTTTTCGGATCGCACTTGGGTGGCCGGCGTGCTTGGGTGGCCGGCGCGCTTGGGTGGCCGGCGCGCTTGGGTGGCCGGCGCGCTTGGGTGGCCGGCGCGCTTGGGTGGCCGGCGCGCTTGGGTGGCCGGCGCGCTTGAGAGTCGCTGCGCTTGCGGAGGCGGCTATTTCGCCGGCGAGAGCCAGGTGGCTCCGCGACTGGATGTTCGCGGAGTTGCGGAGTTTGGTGGCACGGCGGTTCCACCATTCACGGCGCCTTGGTTTCCATAGGCTTGGCTGCCATATCCCGTGTTGGCGGAGCCTTGCGTGGCCGTGGCTGTTGGTCGATACCCCTGAGGCGCGAAACCCGCTGGGCCTGTTGACGCGCCGGGGACCGCGTTCGCAGGAAAGCCGGCGTTTGAATTCGGGAAGCCTGAACTGCCAGTAGCGGGGGCGGGCGAATAACCGCTTGCGGGCATTGTGGAGGACATGCCGGGTGCGCGTTGCGATTGCGCGGCGCGGACGATCGTCGGATTTCGAACCAGCATCGCCACCACCGTTTGATTGTTCGACGTGCCCGCGATCGCCAAGGCGTATTCGGCGATTTGATCGTTGTAGACTCGGACAGCTTCGAGGAATTCGGCGCGGTGCCGTTGCAGGCGGTCGTGGGCGGCCAGCACAGGTTCCAGTGGCACTCGGCCTTCGCGATGAAAGACCGCCAATTCCTTAATCGCGTCAGTGTCGGCGGCAACGGTGGCGGCGAGCGTTTGGAGCAGTTCCGCTCGGAGCGGGATAGTCGTCGCGATGCGGCGAATGCCAGCCGGTGGAGCGCGGTTGGCGAACAGCGTTTCGAAACGCGTCTGATAAGGCCCGACGAGCGGCAGTTCGCTGGGCAGCGGCAGCGGTTCGCGCAGGCTTTGGCCGGCGATATCGGCCAGTTCGCATTGGGTGCCGGTTGCCGCGACCCGAGCTTGTTGCAATCGCGACTGGGCCGCTGTCCGCGCGGCTTCCAACGCGAGCGTTTCCGTCTCCGGCTGAAGGACTTGAAGGCCCGCGACAAAGGCCCCTTCCTCCACCGCCCAGTTGTAGGCCGCGACGTCGGTTGTGAGGCGCCAGTAGGCCCGCACCACGGCGAGCCGCGAGGAACGTTCGGTCCCAGGTTCACCCTGACGTTCCAAAACCGAATAGAGCGGCCAGGCTTGGCCAGGTATTTGCCAATTCAAATCCTCGGGCGGCGTCAACGCGTGGCGCACCAGTAGATCGGCGGTCGCCGACGGTCGGTCCGACTCGTAGCTTACGCGTGAAATCAAGGAGATATTGCCCGTCGGCAAGCCACGCGCGATCGGACCCGCGGACTCAAGTCCACGCATCTCCCGGTTCGTCGTAAGGGAAGAATCCCGGGAGCCCGCCCCAGTGGTTGCGCGTGTCGAAGCGGTCGGCGCAGCGGCCGGAAAGGCGGCGGTGGTCGGCGGTAGAGCGGTCGGCGGTAGAGCGGTCGGCGGCAGAGCGGTCGGCGCGGCCGCTCTGGCGGCACGGGGGCTCGGAGCCGCGGAACCCGAGGCCATTTCTCGGGCATTCACACTATCCGTTGGTAGCGATCGCGGCGGACCAAATGGAGCGGTCGGAAGGACGGGTGCGGATGGCGTCTCGAGCGGCAATGCTGGCGACGAGACTGTGCCTCGCAGGTCGTTGAACGGAGCCCGAAATCGGGGCGACTCGACGTTTCGCGACTGAATCACGCGAGTGCCCGCCGAAACCTCGCGGGCATCCGCGTCCGACACAGGGCCCTCCGCCGTCGTCATGTCCGCTGGCAGCGACTCGACGATCGCCGGTCCCGCCGCACCCGTGTCCATCGCATCGGATTCCATGGCGTTCGCTGCCACCGCGCTTGCGTCCCCGACGTCCGATGCCTCAGCCTCCGATGCCTCAGCCTCCGATGCCTCAGCCTCCGATGCCGTAGCCTCCGATTCCATGGCATTAGATCCGACGTCCTCGGACTCGATCGGTACCTCTTCGCCGCCGACTGGCTCAAGGGGTGGCGCGCCGGCGGGGCTAGCGGATTCCGCAGTTGAGCTCTCCGCGAAGACGCGGGCCGCAGGCGAATTCCCGTCCAATGCCGTCTCGACGGCGGCTTGGACGGGCGTCTCGATCGGCGGATCGCCATTCACGGTGGCGGCGTTTTCATCGGCAAGACCTGCGGCAGGTTCTGCGGCAGGTAGTGCTGCTGTTTCGGTCGACGACGGCACGGGATTGGCGAGTCGAATTCCGCCTGCGGGTGGCTGTGAAGGTGGGGCGAAAGAGCGATGACGCGAGGTCGTGGTGACGGGCGCTTCCCAACGCGTTTCGATCGCGTCCGGTGGTTGGACGTTCGTCGTGGACTGGGGAAGTGAGTTTCGGCCAGGTGGAGTGGCGACTGGCGCGAACTGGACTGGCGGCCTTGACACGACGCCGGACGTGGGCCGGCCTTTGACGGGAGAAATGTTTACGGCGGTGGGGTCGACCGCCGGCAATTGCAGGCAGAGCAGCCCGAGAAATGATGTGACAGCGGCGTGCATCCGTGCGCCTCCAACCGGCCCAATCCCGGCGTCTGAAAAGTCCGTAATCGGCGAAGAGTCGCAACTTTGCGAAAACGCGTCAATCCGAGTTTGGCACCACCAGGAAAAATGGGGTGAATGGGAAGCATGAGGCACGTGGGACGTATGGGACGTATGGGACGCATGGAACGGCTGGGGTGCCTATGCGCGTGGATGCATAGCTGAATGGGGGGCAGGACGTGGTTTGTGGAGCGCTTGAAAGTGTGGTGGTGGAGGTACTGGATCTGCTACGGCTTGAACGCGGCGAACTGGAAAGAGGCGGCGCGGACGATTTCGCGTCGGTTCCGCTGGATGGCGTGGACCGCTTCCGCTCACGGATTGCTGGGCACGTCGTGGACCCGGAAGCTTGGGGAAAGAATTGCGCAACCTACTTTCCCGTAACGACTTCAATTCCGGATCGGCCGCTCGATGTCGAAGGCCCACGCCCGGGAGGCTGCCGAGTCAACGACGTCGGCTCGCTCACCCAGTAGCTTCAGCGACCCAACCGGGCGACGAATGCTGGCCAGGAAACCGCGTGCCAGCGCGGGCAATCTGCAAGAGACAGTCTATTGACCCTTAGACCAGCTCATTGCGTGAAAATAACGTTGTCGCCGCGTCCCTCATCGCCCAATTCGTCCAGGTATCGGTTCAACGTGGAAATCGGGCGATTGACGAGCATTCTCGATGGGGTCAAATTCCAATAGCTCGACCAGTAACTCGACGCGATTCGACAGAACTCCGGAAGACTCATTCCCGAACGTTGAATTCCGTAGGGCCAGACTTCGCTCACGACGGGGATGTTCTTGGAAAACAACGTCTGCCCGCCAGCGAATACCCGGCCCTCGTGACCCTGGGTATCGATCCAGACCAACGCGATATCACTTGAAATTTGTTCCGGCAAACGCGTGATCAGTTGGTCTAGCGTCTCCATCGGGACCCGGATCGTACGCCGGCGGGATTCGTCGTATCGATCCCGTCTTCGCGAACCGCTGTCCGCCGTGGCGGTAGCCGCTCGAACACGATGATCTCCGTAGTTGTCCGGGCTGAGTTCGAATTCGGTCTCGCCCTCGTGGTCGGAAAGCGCACGGGGAACGCAGACATAACGATCATCGCCCAGGTCGTTTTGGCGGGCATTGCGTTGCAGGAATTGAAAATTATTCGGGTCCGGTTCGATGGCCACCGCCTTCTCGAACTCTCCAGTATGGAGCATGCCGATCGAGATGACGCCCATATTCGCGCCGATGTCCAAGACGGTGCCGCTTCCTCTCGTTGGCAGTCGGCCTGTTTGCCGCAAAAAACCGAGCGCCTTATCGACCCATGCCGACTCGAACTCGCGATGGATGTATAGCTTCTTTCCAATAACATTGTCAGCGGTCGCGAATGTCAAACGACCTTGGCCCGTGGTCACGGTCCGCTCCGTGAAAATCCACTGTGCGATATGCCACATCAAGCGTCGCCCGATTCGCAAACGATGTAGACGTCGGACCAATCTGTCATTGAATATCATGGTGGCCCCCCGAACGCGAAGCTTCAGATCTTGGCGACTTCGTAACCCGGCGTTGGGTGGGAGAATAGCGATAAGAACACGAGGAGGCCAGAGGAAAAGCATTGGCCCCGCGTCGATGCGAAGAGTTCACTTTTCGGCGGTGTTTTCCGGACCCTCGGTGAGCCGATCGTAGCGGCGCAGGGAAGGCACAAGGAATGCGGTCAGCACGACGACAGCCAGTGTTCCTACGCCACCACTCACCACCGACACCGTGGGACCGAAGGCGACATCGTTTCCACGCGTGAACCAATGCGCGACGAGGCCCGATTCGAGACTTCCCAACTCGTTCGAGATACCAATGAAGAGGCTGTTCACCGACGAAACACGGCCGCGCATCGCGTCGGGCGTCCAGGTTTGCACAAGCGTGTGGCGGATCACAACGCTGAGCATGTCCAGGGCGCCTGTCAAAAACAGCATCGCGAGGGCCAGTGGGTAGTTGCGAGTCGCGCCAAAGACAATGGTGGCCGCTCCAAAACCAGCCACCGACCACAGCAGCACGCTGCCCGCCCGGCGCAGTGGAGGCAACACCAGCAAGGCGAGCGACACGACCAACGCCCCGATTCCTGGGGCCGCGCGCAATGCACCCAGTCCCGTCGGGCCGACTTGCAGGATGTCCTTCGCATAAACCGGCAGCAAGGCGGTCGCTCCGCCCAACAGCACGGCGAACATATCCAGCGCTAAAGCCCCCAGCACAAGCTTCGTCCGCCAGACATACTCGACGCCCCCCAACACCGAACGCCACGTCGCCGGTTCGCGACGAGCGGCGGCGGGCAGCGACGGCAAGCGAGCGACTTGAACCAGAAAGAAGAGCGTGAAGGCGGCATCGATAAGGTAGACCAGCGTCGCATGTCCCCAGTAAGCGATCACCCAACCGCCGACCCCAGGCCCAACCACCGTCGCCAACTGAAAGCTGGAAGTGCTCCAAGTCACCGCGTTGGCGAACCGCCACCGGGGAACAAGCGTCGGAATCAGCGACGACTTGGCGGGCTGAAGGAAGGTCCGCGCCAGTCCGTTCACAAACAGGCACGGCAGAATCAACGCCATTCCCGCCCCGACGCGGGACGCATATGCGAGCACCAGCGAGCAACCAATCAGTACGGCGGTCGCCGCGATGATGACGTGTCGCCGCGAACACCGATCAATCACATTCCCCGCCGGGATCGCCAAGAACAACACGGGAATGACCTGAGCCAACCCCACCAAGCCCAGGTCGAGCGTCTTGCCGGTGACCTCATAGACATCCCAGCCCACCGCGGTGGCTTGCATTTGCGAACCGAGCAATGCCAGAAAATTGCCGGTCACAAAGCGGCGGAACGGCGGTTCGCGCAAAGCGCCGATCGGATCGTGCGGTTCAATGACCGCGCCGTCGGAGGACTCGGTCGCGGCATTGTTTGCGGTCATGCGATTTGGTGCGGTGGAAGCGGTTGTGTGGCCTCAGGTTGTATGCCAGCCGTCGGCCGCGTCACAAGGGCCCCCTTGACGGCTTTTCGCAACACCGCAGCGGTGCGCTGTCGCCTGTCAACACCGTCGAAAATTCCCTGTTACAACCCAGACAAAAGGCCCCTTTTCGCCGCAACTATTTTCTCAATTTGGATTTGTGACCTTTCGCTCAAATCCATGGCGATCACTGGCACGGAGTTTGCTTCTACCGGTCATCCCGTCAGCGTGCGGTGCCTTCCGAGGATCGGGCGGCCCGCCGATGGCCGGGTTGCGAACGCCCGCAAGCCTTTGTCCCCTCGGGCTTGCCGGTTTTCGTGGCCACCCTTTTCTCATTTCCATTGATTCGATCATTCCCCGAGGGTTTCGCCATGCACATTCACGAGGCCGCCGAACTGGCGGCGAAACTTGCCCTGGAGAGCCCAAAACTCGTCCGCCGCGCTAGGTTGATCACCGACGCGGCCCTGGCCGACTACTGGGAGGCATCCCGCGAGCGGCAGTCGTCGTGGTGGAAAATGATGTCCGATTGGCGTCGTGGCCTGAGCTCCACTCAGGAAGCGATCGACAACTGGCCCGCCATTACCCCCATGCTCGACGAACTGCTCGTCAGCGAACTCCTCACGCGGGTCTGGAGCGGCATCGCGGCCGTGTACGACCACCGATGGCGCGAATCCGTTTATCTGCCTGTCGCCCGCAACACGTTGGTCTCCCATATCGACGTGCGGAATCGCGTGTGGAGCGTGCTGCTGAACGACCTTCAATTGCCCGACGACACGCTGGAAGCGATGGTCATGCAACGGCGGCGGATCGAGCGGTGGGCCGACCTGCTGTTGGCCCACCTGCCCGAACCGGGCATCGTCGCCGCTTGGGCGGTGAACGCCGAGCGAATGGATGACTTTCGCGACGATTTGAAACATGAGCGACGGGTGCTCGCCGGATCCGTCGCCAGCAACCTGATCATCGGATCGTTGCAATTGGCCACGCGTTCCGGCACGCGGACTCCGCAAGCAACGCGTACGGCGAACGAGTCGCTCAACGCCCGCATCGCCCACTCGCTGGCGTCCGCTCTGAAACCGTCCGGGGAAACATCCGAGGAGACCAGCCACCGGGCCATCGCCACGCGGCTCAGCCAACAGAGCGAACGCTGCGAACAACTGCTCGTCGACCTGCTATCGCTCGATTCTCCCCGATAGCAAGTCGAGCGAGTCCGCGACACGGGGTGGGCGGCGCCAAACGCCTCCCACCCCCTGTTGCGTGCCCGCTTAAAGTTCGACCGGCCGGCCGTCTTGCCGCGCGGATTGAAGGCACGCATCGAGCACTTTCTGCGTCTTCCACGCGATTTCGCCCCAGAACGGATCGGGACGGCCCCCCAGCACGAGCTCGCCGAAACGCCGGAACAACTTCATTTCCTGCGCGTCCGCATAGTTGTTGCTGTACTCGTACGAAGACACCCGCCGCGTACGATCATGCATGTTGAAATCGCTGCCGCGGACATCCAGTACCGCATTGGTCACGTCGAAGCCAGCCTCGCCGCCGTAAAACGGCAACACGAAATCGCGCAGGTGGACGAATCCCTTCGAACCACTCACGTTGGCCCATTGCTGGTTCTCGGTCAGGAACGAGCAATAGAAGCTCGCGGACAAACCCTCGGGGAACTGCAACTCGGCCGAGAACTCCATCGGCACCGTGTCTGGGCTGTCCGGCCGGCCGCTCGCCGACAACAGCCGCCCCGTCACCCGCGTCGGCATGACGTATTTCGCCACCCACAACGTGAAGCGGATGTTGTACCACCCCAGATCGCCAAGGCATCCGAGCGGCTCGAGGCCGCTGTGCGCCCGGATATTCCCCTGATGGAATTCCTCGGGGCCCGCAAAGCTGAACTGCGACGCGATCCGACGCAATCGCCCCACGCTCTGGCCATCGTCCAGGACCTCGCGGAGCCGATCGAGCCGACCGCTGTGCATGAACATCACGCCGTCCATGAACTGAACATTGTTGCGACGGCAGGCATCCAGCATCGCGGCGACCTCGCCCGCGTCGCACCCCACCGGCTTTTCCGCCAGCACATGCTTGCCCGCCTCGGCCGCCTTGATCACCCACTCTTTCCGCATTCCCGTCGGCAACGGAATGTACACGGCATCAACATCGGACCGCGTCAGCAATTCATCGTAACTGCCATATGCCGCCGGCCGCGTCTCCAACGGCACGAACCGCTCGCACTCCGCAATGAACGCCTCGGCCTTCTCAAGGCTCCGGCTGGCGACCGCCGTCAACCGCCCGTTCCCCGAATACTTGATCGCCTGCCAATTCTTCTTGGCGATCCCCGCCGCGCTCATTATTCCCCAACGACACACAGATCCACTCATCGATGCTGCCTCGATTCGACTAAACCTAGAAACGAACGGAAGAGCAATAGGATACGGGCTGGATGCGGAATAAGGGAGGACCGCTGAACGCCGACCGCTGATCACTGACCGCTGAACGCCAGTCGCTGAACGCCGACCGCGCTACAGCGGTTCGACACGCTGGACGGATGTCGTGAATTCGCGGCCATGCAGCTCGATCACGCGATAGCCCGGCCGACGGGAGTCGACCACCAACGCGTCGGTGCCCGGCTGGAATTGCACGCCCGTCGAGGGGGAAGTGAAAAGCCGCCGGCCACGCCAATCCAAGGCGAGCTCCTGATGCACATGACCGGTGAACAGCGCGGCGACCTGCGGCGCGGCGTCGACGATCTCCGCAAGCGGCTCGGGGTTTTCCAAACGAATCCGGTCCAGCCAAGGAGTCGCGATCGGCATCGGAGGATGGTGGGCGAAGAGCAGCGTTGGCACCTGGGGAAAGGCCCGCGTTTGGCCCGCCAGCCACTCGATCTGTCCTGCCGCCAGCCGGCCACTCAACTGGCCCGGCTGATGCGTGTCCAGTCCCAACAAACGCCATTCGCCCACCGACGCCGCGAACCGTAGCGGCGCGTCGGGACGCTCGTCCATCGCCCCGTACGCGGCTGGCAACAATTCGGGAAACGCTTCGCGCAGCCCCGCTCGAAAATCGTGATTGCCCGGCAGCATTCGGCAGAGCGGCAGCCAGTCGCCAAGCAATCGGCGAAGGGCCCAATAGGTGCTCGCCGCTTCGTCATGGGCGATGTCGCCCGTAATGACCACGAGACTCGGCGAAGGGTAGCGTTGGCGGGCGGCGCCGAGCACGCGGGTAAAGGACTCCCATGTACACACCTCCTTCAGCCGGGTCGTCGGATCGGTGAACAAGTGCAGATCGGTGAACTGCAGCACCGTGTACACGCGTTGGGACATGTGAAGTATCACTCCGAAGGCGATGCGAGAAATCCCAGTTGCCGCAGTTCGCCGAGTGTCCGGTCGAGCGTTTCGCCCAGCACAACGCGAATGCGGTTCGGATCGGTAATCGGCTGCCCGCGCGCGTCGGTCAACGCCAATTGGTCGCGGGACTGGCGTTCGAGCGTTTCCAGCCATCCGAGCAACGCGTTGCGATCCTGATATCCGTCCAACTGCGCGAGCAACATGCGTTGAAAGCCGTTTAGAACGCGGACCGCATGAGCTTGATTGGGCACCCAGCTTGTCCGTCGCGCAGCGCGACGGGCCCAGACGCTCGCGCAAGGCCGCTCGCCGACCTCGGCCGCGACCGGCGGTGGCTCGGCCGAGGCCTCGATCAGCGCGATTCCCCATGCCCGCCGCAGCGTCTCGGCCAGGTCGCGCGCCAGTGGCAACGCGGCGGTTGGCATATCGGCTGGAGCCGTGATTCCCAATCGCTGGAGCGATGCGCGCAAGAGGCGTTCAAAAGGCCACCATCGGGGCCAAGTCCCCGCCAGCGTCAACAACGCAGCCTTCGCGATCGGCACGGAGGTGGAAAGTCGGGATTGAGGCCGCTGGAACGCCACCGCCTCGCCGTTCGACAACGGATGACGCGGCGGTTCGGCCTGCATGTCCGCCGCGAACCACAGCGGAAACAACGCGTCGGGCGGCGGGTCGCGGAGCAACGTCGCCGAGTCGCGGCACAGCAATGTTTGGCGGAACATTTGCCAACGGGCGAAATCGAGGAATTGCTCGAACTGCTCCGTGCCACGGCTGCGAGCGCGAATCGCCGCCAGCGACTCGGGCGGCAAATCGGCTCCGGTCATCCAGCTGAATTCGGCCTCTCCGAGAAACTTCAATCCATGTTCGGCGGCTTCCGACAGAAACTCGTGGAGATACCGCGGACGGTTGTCGACCGCCAGGAATTCATGCATCAAGTAGTCGTCGGATAGCCCCGCCAATCGTTCCGCCTCGGACCGCACAAAGGCCACCTGGGGAGCCCGTTGCGACGCGCTCGCCCGCGTGAGCCACGACAGCTGTTCCCGAGCCGCCTGGACGGCCGCCGTGGCATCGCCGGCATCCAGGCAATCGGCCGTGGCGAAGCGCAGGTAATCCCGAACCGCCCCGCGAAGCGACCAACCCGGAAGCGTGTTGAAGCTGACATACGCGATTCCGCTGGGGCTCAAATGGCGTTGGCAGATGGCGAAGAGCCGCCGTTGGGCGGCGGCCGGAATCCACGAATACAGCCCATGGGCGATCACGTAGTCGAAGGGTGGACCCGCGTATTCCCAGTGGACGAGGTCGGCCTCGAACAGTTCGACATTCGCCAGACCGAGTTCGCCGACCGCCGCCCGCGCCTCGGCCAACGACCGGCCCGAAAGATCGACGCCGACAAACCGCCCCTGGGGACTCTCGATCGCCATCGGCAACAGGTTGCCACCCGCCGCGCAGCCCAACTCGAGCACCCGGCAGCCCGAGAACGGGGCCGCGGGCAGTCCAAAGTACCGGCCGAGGGTCGCCAGCCGCCGCGGGTGCGTCTGCGCGAACGCGTGGCTCGTGTAGGGCACCGATTCGTAAGCCGCTTTGGCTGCGTCCAAGGCAATGCATCCCGAGCGTGGCAAGTTGGAATTTCGGGGAACCGTTCGCGCGACGGCCGCGCGCGGATGGCGCCGGAACTGCTCGACGGCCCGCCATCGTCGCACCATAATCGTTGTCCACGAGTGCGCCGTCGAGACGTAGTCGGGAATCGGTTTTGGGAATTGGGAATTCGGAATTCGGAATTCGGAATTGGGAATTCGGAATTCGGAATTCGGAATCGGGAATCGATCGACCCGGTGGCGATCCGCGACTCACAGAGGCGGGGCGACGCGGCGATGCGGCGACGAGGTAAGCGAAATGGTGGCGGTTCAGCGTTGAGGGGCGGTAGCGGGCACCATGCTGCAATTCTTCTCTCCCTATGAACAACCAGTGAGCGTGGCTGGAGCCGTCCAGGGCGGTCGCGCCGCGTTGAGTGGGACCGCATTGCCGCGCCGCGCTTGGCTGCGGTTGGCGACCCGGGCAAGCCTCGCGGCCATGGTTAGCCCCATGGTTAGCCCCATTGTTGGCCCTATGGTTAGCCCCGTTGCTGGACGAACATTGGCGGCGGCCGAAACGCCGCATGGCCCAGGTTGGAACCGCGCCAAATCGGTGATCGTCGTGTTCGCCAGTGGCGGGCAGAGCCAACTCGACATGTGGGATCCCAAGCCCGACGCGCCACTGGATGTGCGTGGGGACTTCCGCCCGATCGCGACGCCGATGGCTGGAGTGCGGGTTTGCGAACATTTGCCGCGAGTCGCCCGGGTGCTCGATCGCTGCACGCTGATTCGCAGCATGTCCCACGAGGATCTCGATCATGGGTCGGCGGTTTATCTGGCGTTGACGGGCCACTATCACCCCCGACGGTCCTCGAATCCGCCGCCGGCCGCCACCGACTTTCCGACGCTCGGAGCGCTCGTCCGCCGCCTGCGGCCGGCCAGCCGTTTCCTGTGCGACGCGCTACATCTGAATGGGCCGGCGCTGGTGCCGACGACGCCTTCCCCTGGCCAGAACGGCGGTTTTCTCGGACGCGGCGTCGAGCCGTGGGTGGTGGGCGATGTCTTGGATGCGCGGGGCGCGATGCCCGGATTGGAGCCGCGCGCCGACTGGCCAGCCGCTCGACTCGATTCGCGGCTCACGCTCAAACGCTCGCTGGACGCGTTCCGCGGCGAACTGGATTCGCTGTCCGACGCCTCTGACTTGAACCGCTGGTTCCTCGAAGCGCGTCGCTTGCTCGACCAGCCGGCCGCTCGAGTAGCGTTCGATTTGGAGCGGGAATCGGCAGCGACTCGGGCCCGCTATGGCCATCACCGCTCGGGGCAAGCCCTCTTGCTGGCGCGGCGGCTGGTGGAAGCGGGCGTGCCCTACATCAACGTGATATGGAATCATTCGAATCGTGGCCAGGACACGCTGCCGGATGACACGGACGCGTACGGATGGGACACGCACAACGATATTTTTTCGGCGCTCCGCGACCGGCTGTTGCCGCGGTTCGACGAGAGTTTTTCCGCGTTGATCGAAGACTTGGACCAACGCGGGTTGCTGGCCGACACGTTGGTCGTGTGCATGGGCGAGTTCGGCAGGGCTCCGCGCATCGCGCTCGAACCGCGGTTCGCGGGCGCCACGCCCGGACGCAAGCATTGGGCCGGCGTCTACTCGATCGTCATGGCTGGCGCCGGTGCTCAACGCGGCGCGGTCGTTGGCCAATCGGACCGGCTGGGCGCGGAACCGGTCACGGCCCGTTTCGGCCCTTGGGATGTGGCGGCGACCATCTTCCACGCCTTGGGCATCGCTCCCAACTCCGAGTATCTCGACGCGGCCGATCGGCCATTTCGCGCCAGCGAAGGCCAGCCGATGACGGCCGTGTTTGGATAACGCGATGAAGGGTGCCCGATAGAAAACGGGGGACGGGGGCTTGATGAGGGATTCGCCATCTCGCTCTGCGGCCCAGCCATCGCCTACGGTGCGGCGGTGAAGGTTTTAGCGGAGCGGCGTAAGCCGCCCGGTAGCGGTGCGAACACTTGTCGCCCCGGTGCCAAAAACGATCAAGCCAACACAGCGGTTCATGGTGTAAGCCGAAAGCCGAAAGTGGCTGGCACCTATCTGCTCCGTTGCCAGTTGCCTGTTGTATGTTGTCAGTTGTCAGTTGTCAGTTGTCAGTTTAAAACCGTTCCGTCGTTCAGCATGTTCGCTTCTCAGGATGAACACTCTATGCCTGACAAACCGATACGCTTTCGCGTGTTCATCTCTTCGCCGGGCGATGTAGACAGCGAGCGGAATCTTGTCCTAACTGCGATCCAATCGATCAATAACCATGAGGGCCGAAGGTCCAATTTTGGCCTCGAGGCGTTCGATTGGCGAACCAATGTCGTCCGCCAGATAGGTCCCAAACCGCAGGAGGTCGTCGACGCTCAAACACCCGACTACGACATCTACATTGGCATCATGGCCAGCAAAATCGGCTCGGGTGGCACCATCAAGGAATATCGGAGCGCCGTTCAGCGTTGGAGCGAAACGGGCAGGCCGCATGTCAGCTTCTTCTTTCGCATGGACCTTCCGACATTTAAGACCGGCGCGGAAAGAAGATCGCAAGCGGAAGTTGCGGATTTCCGAAAGGAACTCGAATCCAAAAATGGCGGCCAGGGGCTTGTCGGCGCCTACAAGGGCCTCCGGGGCAGCGACGACGCGTTTTACGACAAAATCCGGCTCCATCTCATGGGAGTCGTGCATCAACTCGTCGCTCCCGGCGCTCCGCCAAGCGACACGCGGGACATGCGTGCCTATCTGCGTTGGGTCGGCAGTACGAACCATTCGATCGACATTCGCGGGATCGGATCGGGGGCGCGTCAAACCAACTCCTTCCCGATCGACCAACTGTACATCACGCTTTCTGGATTCTCCGGCGGCGACCCCAGCGAGTCCGGGGCCGCCTCGGACCTAGCCTCAACGCGATCCAGAGCCGTAAGTGGCTGGCACCTATTGGTTTCCTATTGGCTTTTCGCAATGATCGTGGGCACGTCCGGTTCTCGGTCTTGTCGTGCCCCTTCGGGGCGACGGATTTTGGCGGGGCATTGTTACCCAGGGCGGCGCGTCGCGGCGCAGCCGCCGAGCGCCGCCCTGGGTAAGCGGCCACCCCCACACGTCCGTCGCCCTGAAGGGGTAGCCGTAAGTAGCTGGCACCCATTTGATTCTGGCGACGGGTTCGGAAGCGGACTGGCCAATGTCGTGGACCACTCCGTGGTCCAACGCTGCCTGCCACCAAAAATGCGGCCACCATAAGGATCGGTCGACCGATGAACCTTGGTTTGTCGGGGTTGGCGCTTCCTACTGCGGAAACCCGGCTGCGGACCACGGAGTGGTCCGCGACTTTGCCGCAGCGTTCGTTCTCATCCACCGGCTTGACGCTCGCGACGGGTTGGAAAG
>JBIKVL010000440.1:0-4630 GCA_044356875.1 Pirellulaceae bacterium
AGCTTCGGTTCGTGGGTCACTTACGGCTTGGGCGCCGAGAATCAGGATCTGCCGGCGTATGTCGTCCTGCTATCCGGCCCCTTGGGGGGCGCGGGCACAGGCTTATGGGCGAACGGCTTCCTGCCCAGCGTGTACCAAGGAATTCAGTTCCGCTCGAGTGGCGACCCGGTCTTGTTTCTGAGCAGCCCGCCTGGACAGACGCCAACGGACAGGCGTCGGATTTTCGACGCCGTGAAGTCGCTCAATGAACGCCAACTGGCCGACGTGGGCGATCCTGAAATCGCCACGCGGATCCGCCAGTACGAGATGGCCTATCGGATGCAGTCGAGCGTGCCCGAGTTGATGGACATTTCACGCGAGTCGGCGGCGACGCTCGAACGCTACGGCGCGAAGCCGGGCGCCGCTTCGTTCGCGAACAACTGTCTCTTGGCGCGGCGTCTGGTGGAACGTGGCGTACGGGTGGTCGAACTATACGACTCGGACTGGGACCACCATGCGGGCTTGTCGGCCCGCCTGCCGGCCAAGTGCCGCGACGTTGACCAACCGATGGCGGCGTTGGTAGCCGACCTGAAACAGCGCGGCCTGTTGGACGAAACGCTGGTGATTTGGGGCTCGGAGTTCGGCCGCACGCCGCTGCGGCAAGGGATCGATGGGGACGGCAAGGCGACGAATCCTGGACGCGATCACCACAAGGACGCCTTTTCGATCTGGCTGGCGGGCGGCGGCATTCGGGGCGGCGTCACGCACGGCCAGACCGACGAATTCGGCTTCAGTCCGATCGAGCATCCGATGGCCGTACATGATCTAAACGCCACCGTTCTGCGGTTACTCGGACTCGACCATGAACGACTCACCTTCCAATACCAGGGCCGCGAATTTCGGCTTACCGACGTGCATGGCAACGTGGTTCGCGAACTGCTGGCATGATTTCGGATCTACTTGGCGGTCGGGAATATTTACCATACCACTTACTATGGTTTTTGCAGTACGACATTTACCTTTTTTTGCTGATAACCAACCGGTTTGAACCAGAATCCACAAAATGGGGAGAATCATGCCGCAGACCATCCCGCCGGATAATATCAAAAGCGATTGGCTGGCACGCCTATCTAAACTGATCGATCAGATTGAGCCATGGGCCAGGCAAGCCGGATGGTCGACTCGCAGAATCGACGCATCGCTTTCCGACTCGGAAATCGGTAACTACAAGGCTCCGGCTCTGCTTCTCCAGGAGAACACAACCAAGATGCTTCTCGAACCAATTGCCCGCTCGGCGCCGGGCGCGGATGGCGTTGTCGACCTTTACCTCATGCCAGCTTACGACGATCTCGCAAGCCTGTACTTCCGCGATGGAACCTGGCTGATCCACTACATTCCTTCCGGCTTTCCACCCACGGGACAATTGCCGGAGGCGGATTCCAGGCTTCTCACCTCAGAATCATTTCTACAAGTACTAGAGGCGATTAAGAACCATGCCCATGAGCAGATTTGATTGGCTGAAGCGGATCAAAACTGTGGAACGTGAACATTCAGTAATTCGCTTTTCAGCGAATTACTTGGCGATTATTGTCCGTGCCAACCCGGCTGTGCTACCCGCCGACCTTCGAGTTCGTGACCTAGATTTGAGTATAGCACAACTGGAAGCAACTTATATCGTTCGTCTCTTTGCTGAATTCGAGACTGCCTTGCGCGCGTTTTGGGTTACGTCCCGCGCGAACGATCCGCCTTTAAGAACCCGCGATTTGGTCGAAAGCATAGGCGTCCAACGCAAGATTCCACACGATTGCATAAGTAACGCACACCGCGCACGAATTTTTCGTAATAGTCTGATGCATGAACGAGACGATCGAGTCGTTCCAATTTCTATTAAAAACGTGCGAAGGTACTTATGTGTCTTCCTCAGTTTCTTACCTTTAACGTGGTAATAGGCAACACTCTAACGTATCTTGGTTTCCTTCTCGACACGCCGGAAGCGGCTTCAAACAAGATGCGGCAAGGATAGGCCGGCTATCCCGTGGATCAGATTGGTTTCCGCCAACGCACCGGCAAATCGTCAGCTATCACGCCAAGATATCGCGGAGCACTTTGCCGCTGACGTCGGTCAGGCGGTAATCCCGCCCGGAGTGACGGTAGGTCAACTGTTCGTGATGCAGTCCCAGTTGATGAAGGATTGTCGCGTGCAGATCCGGAACGGAAACGCGTTTCTCGACCGCGTTGTAGCCGAACTCGTCCGTGGCGCCGTAGACCATGCCGCCGCGCACGCCGCCACCGGCCAGCCACATGGTAAAGCCCTTCGGATGGTGGTCGCGCCCCTTGCCGTTTTCCGCGACCGGGGTCCGACCGAACTCGCCGCCCCAAACCACCAGAGTGGTCTCCAACAAACCGCGAGTCTTTAGGTCGGCGAGCAGCGCGGCGATTGGGCGATCGGTTTCGGCGCAATGCAGATCGTGGTTCTTCTTTAAATCGTCGTGGGCGTCCCAGGCGCGCGGCCCTTCGTTTCCGCCGCTGTAGAGTTGCACGAATCGCACGCCCCGTTCGACCAGTCGCCGCGCCAAGAGGCAGTTGCGGCCAAAATGGGCGGTAACCGGGTCCTCCAATCCGTATTCGCGCTGCGTGGCCGCCGATTCGCGGCTCAGGTCGGTGCATTCGGTCGCGCTCATTTGCATACGGAAGGCGAGCTCGTAAGCGCTGATTCGCGCTTGCAGCCTCTCTTCCGATGGATTGGCGGCGGCGAATTGCGAATTCCATTCCTTCAGCAAATCGAGCCGCGCACGTTGACGGACGGTGGTCACCTTTTTTGGCGGCGATAGGTACGCGATTGGCTCGCCACTACTTCGAAATGGCACCCCTTGGTAGGCGGCGGGCATGAATCCGTTCGACCAGTTGAGCGCCCCGTTGACCGGCGCCCCTTGGTGATCCAAAAGCACGACAAAAGCCGGCAAATTGTCGCATTCCGAGCCAAGTCCGTAGGTCACCCAGGAACCGACGCTCGGCCGCCCAGCCTGGACGAAACCCGAGTTCATTTGAAACAGAGCCGGAGCGTGGTTGTTGCTCTCGGTGTGCAGCGAGCGAATCACGCAAAGCCGGTCGGCGTGCTCGGACAAACGCGGATAGGTCTCGGCGATGTCCGTTCCCGATTCGCCATGTTTCTTGAATTTGTAAGGACTGGCGAACGCGACGTTCTTCGTCTTTCCTCCCATAAAGGCGTCTTCCGACTTCCAAACCGGTATCGGTTGGCCATGCCATTTGGCCAACTCGGGTTTCGGATCGAACAGGTCGACATGGCTCGGACCGCCATACATAAACAAAAAGATCACCGATTTCGCTTTGGGAGCGAAATGGGCAGCGCGCGGCGCGAGGGGATTGCTCGCGGCGGTGGTTGCCGTCGATGCCTCTCCGGCGGACAAAAAGTCGTGGGCGAGGAGCGATTGCAGCGCGATCGCGCCAAAACCGGCGCCGCTTCGCTGGAGCAGTTCGCGGCGTGAAAGTGGGCGGTTCATTGGATGTGGATAAACTCGCTGCTGTTGAAGAGGACGTGCGCCAGATCAGTGAACGCGGACACGCGATCGCCGGCGGAGGCGCGATCGGCGACAAACGCGGCGGCTTGCCGCAGCCGTTCCCTTCCGGGCGGCGATCCAAGCACGATTTGAAACATCCTGTCCAGCGCTCGCTCGGGGTCGTCGCCCGCTTCGCTCAACACGCGCTCCGCGAGATAACCGGCCTGGGCTTCGACAAACTCGTCGTTCATGAGCACGAGCGATTGCGTGGGAACGACGCTTTCCATCCGCTGAGGACAGCTATCAGTGGTGGTTGGCGCGTCGAACAATTCCAGGATCGGCATCAGCAACTGGCGTTTGGAATAGATGTAGACGCTACGGCGCCAGTGCGTTTCATCCTCCTGGGAGACGAGCGGCCACTTGTTGCGTTGGCTGGCTGGGATCAGATCGGCGGGAAGACGTGGCTTGATGCCCGGACCTCCGAAGGTGGGATTCAGTTTTCCACTGGCCGCAAGGATAGCATCGCGAACGATTTCGGCTTCCATTCGCCGCAGGTTCATCCGACTGACCAGTCGATTGGCCGGATCGAGTTCGACGTTCTCCGCAGGCGGCTTGGATGATTGCCGATACGTCGCCGACAACAGGATCTGCTTGTGGACCGGCTTCCAGCGTCCGCCGCTGGCGATCAAGTGCCGTGCCAGGTAATCCAGCAGCTCCGGATGCGAGGGAGTTCCGCCTGCGAATCCAAAATTGCTCGGAGTAAGCACAATCCCGCGGCCGAAGTGGTGTTGCCAAATCCGGTTCGCGAGAACCCGCCAAGCCAACGGATTGTCGGGGGACGTAATCCAATTCGCGAGAGTCAGTCGCCGCAGCGACGACTTGGCGTCCGGGGGTGGAGCGGGAAACAGAACCGAAGCGCCGGCGAGCACTGCAGGGACCGCTGGTCCAACTTCTTCCGCGAGGTTGGTGGCGATCCCTCGCCGCATCACATGGGTCGTTGGCACATTCGATTTGGTTTCTATCAACGCCTGCAGGTGGTACTTCTTGTTCGTCTTGTCCTTGGCGCCGGGAAGCTTGTCGGTCTCGGGCGCCGAACCAAAACGCTCGGTGCCGTTAAAAACCGCCAGGAGACT
>JBIKVL010000441.1:0-4626 GCA_044356875.1 Pirellulaceae bacterium
GATGATGCGTTTCAAGCCTTCGCCCTTCTTGGCGAGGATTTCGAAATTGCCGCGGGCTTCGGCGTCCAGTTTGAGGAATATGGCGTCGGCTTCGGCTTTCGCTTGCAGGCGGCGGGTTTCGGCGGCCGCCTCGGCGTCGACGATTTGCTTCGCCTTCTGGGCTTTAGCGGGCGCTTCCAAGGCCGCGCGTTGTTCCTGCTCGGACCGCTCGGCTTGCGCCATGGCCGCTTTGGCCATCGCCCGGTTTTGGGCTTCGAGCACCGCCGCCTCGGCCTCTTTCTTCCGCGTTTCCCCGATCTGGAATGCCTCGGCGCGCTTCACTGCCAGTTCCGCCTGCGAGGCGACGACCTTGGCTTGCGCGAGGTTTTCGCCGGCGATCGCCTGGGCGTCCGCCTCGGCGACCTGGATACGCATCTGCTGCTCGGCCGTTTTCACCTGCGACTCGCGCTCGAACGCCGCCTGCTTCTCGCCGATGACCTGTTCCTTTTCGAGCGACGCGATGCGGACCGCTTGCTCGCGTTCCGCCGCTCGGGTGCCGATCGCCTGTTCCTTGCGTGCTTCGGCCACTTGGATCGACTTGTCGCGGTCGGCCGAAGCCACGCGGATTTCACCCATCCGCAAGTTGTCGGCGACGTCGCCCCGCGCCTTTTGAATCGCCTCCGAGGCCGCTTTTTGACCGATCGCGTCGATGTACCCCGACTCGTCCGTGATGTCCGTGATATTCACGTTGATCAGTTGCAAGCCGATCTTGTTCAGTTCGGGTTCCAACGAAGTTTGAATGTGCGACAGGAACTTGTCGCGGTCGCGGTTGATCTCCTCGATATGCATCGACGCGATCACCTGCCGCAATTGGCCGAAGATGATTTCCTCGGCTTGCTTGCGGATTTCGCCGACCGACAGTCCGAGGAGGCGAACGGCCGCGTTTTGCATGACGGAGGGGCTGGTGTCCACCGCCACAGTGAACACGCTCGGGACCGACACGCGAATGTTCTCGGCCGACAAGGCGCCCCGCAGCGGCACTTCGATCTGGATCGGTTCGAGGCTCAGGTAGGCGTAGTCCTGGACGAGCGGCACGACGAACGCCGCGCCGCCGTGGATGGTCTTCGCCGCCGCGCCCGCTCGGCCTGTTTTTCCGAAGATCACCAGCACTCGGTTGCTGGGGCAACGGCGGTACTGCTTCAACAGCAATACCACGAACATGAAGAAAATCGCGGCGACCGCCGCGATCATCAAGACCACGTAAAAGAACGTGTCGGCGAATAAGGGCGTCGCTAGCATCGCTTGGAGACCTCGCGGCGGGAATGGAAAGCGTCTCGCCGCAGCCCCGCCCCGCGCACCACACACGGGGAACTCCGCTTCGCATCGCCCATCGGTCGACGCGGCCGGACGGTTGGCCTAGGCGGCTTCCTCGTCGTCCAGCGAGCGAACTTCGAGCAGTTCTCCCCCACGGACGGCGACTACGCGAACTCTAGCACCGGTTGTCAGGGCGCGCCGTCCGCGCGTGACCGCCGGGTACTCGAGAAGCCGCTCTTGTAGCCGCAATTGCACTTTGCCGCGGCCCGTATCGTCCGCCGGAATCGGGATGTAGACCTTGGCTTCCAGACCGACGGCGCGGGAAATGCGGACTGTGCCGTCCTCGGTCAGCTTGAAAAACATCCGCATCACGGCATGGACCAGCAACATCGCGCCGAATCCGCTGGCGATAGCGATCGCCAGGGTGGAACCGATTGCAAGGCCGGCCGACAAACTCGCCAACCCGGAAAGTCCAAAAAAGGTCATCGCGGCGATCGCGGTGCGGAACGACAGGATGCCAAAGAGCCACGTCGAGCCATGGTGGCCGCCCGCATCGTGGCCGGATTCCGCGTCCGACTCCGCGCCGCCGCTGGCCCCGCCGCTATCGGAACCGCTGCCATGCGCCGCGCCGCCACCGTGATCCCCGTGTCCCGTTCCGACGCCGCCGATCTCGTCACCGTCGGGAATGTCGACTTCGTGGCCGGCCAATCCCATGACGGAGAGCACAAACTGGCAGGCGAGCACGGTGCCGCCAACCACGGCGCAGACGACGAAGATGGCCCACATCGGCGAGTCTCCACGGGGTTCGGGGATCGAACGGGTTTACGATGTTGACGCGGGGAAGCGCCGCGCTAATTCAACCAGGGTGCGCACGAACATGCCGCTGCCACCCAGGTCGATCCAAGGCTTGGGCTTTTCGAAGAACGCCGGGCCGGCGATATCGAGGTGCGTCCACGGCTTGCCGGCGACGAACTCTTCGAGGAACTTCGCGCCCGCGATCGCGCCGCCCCACCGGCCGTCGCCGATATTGCGGATGTCCGCCACTTCGCTCTTGATGTCCTCGTTGTATTCCGGCCACATCGGCAACTGCCACACCGGCTCGCCCATCGCCCGAGCGGCGGCCATCACGTGATCGCACCAGGCTTGGTCGTTCGACATCGCTCCGGCCGTGTCGCGGCCGAGCGCGACGACGCAAGCCCCGGTGAGCGTCGCGAGATCGACGATCCGGGCCGCGTTCCGCTCGACGGCGACGTCCAGCACGTCCGCCAAGACCACTCGGCCCTCGGCGTCCGTATTGAGGATTTCGATCGTCCGGCCATTGCGGGCCTTAATGACGTCGCCCAGCTTGTACGAATCGCCATTGACCATGTTTTCGACCAAACCGCACAGCCCAATCACGTTGACAGGCAGTTTGAGCCGGGCAATGGCGCGGATCGCGCCGAGCACCGTCGCGGCCCCGGCCATATCGCATTTCATGTTGTCCATCGCGCCATGCGGTTTGAGCGACAACCCGCCCGAATCGAAGGTCACGCCCTTGCCGACCAACGCCAATCGCGGCGCATCCGGCGCGGCCCCTTGATATTCGAGGATCACCAATCGCGGCGGCCGAATCGAACCGCGGGCGACGGCGAGCAACGCCGCACAGCGCTCGGCCGCCAGCCGATCGCGATCCCAAATCTCGCTCCGCAGATGGCATTCCTCGGCAACCCGAGCCGCCACGACCGCGAACGATTCGGGATACATCTCGTTGGGCGGCTCATTGACCAACCGCCGAGTGAGACTGATGCTTTCGCCGATGATCCGGCCCGATTCGAGCGGCTCCGCGCCGATGCCGTGCCAAGCGATTTCCCCAATCGGATGGCGTTTCTTTTCGGCTCGATAGAGATCTTGGCCCTGGCAGCCGGTCATCGAGCCGCTGACCGCGTGTTCGAACAGCGAGGCGTTCCAACCTTCGCCCAAATAAAAACCAACTCGCTCGCGCGGTTTCGAGGCCAACTGCTTCGCCGCCGCCGCCGCCGCGCGATACGCCAAACCACCGTCCACCTTGGCCGGGTCGCCCAGTCCTATAAGCAATACTTGAAGCGCCTTCACGCCGGCCGGCGCCAGGACCGCGGAGACTTCGAGCGGCTTGCCCGTCACTTCCTTTGCCGCTCGCAACCGGGAAATCACCCCGCCCGTGGCTTGGTCGACCGCCGCCGCCGCACCCGTGAGTGGTTGGTCGCCATACACAGGCACCACCACCGCATCGGCGGCCAAATCCGTGACGGTAACATCCGTGGAAACAATTTGCGTCATCGAAGCCTCAGGATCCATGGAAAAGAAAACCGACTGACAGGTGCGGCACCGGCTGGCTAGCGCTGGCTGGCTAGCGCCGGCTGGCTGGCTGCGCCGGGAAACGCTCGAAGGCCAAGCGGCGCCGCGCGTTCGCGGGACGACACCTAGCCGCGGTTGCCAATTGTATCGGCGAGAACGGGCTTCGACAGCCAGCGGCCGAAGGGAACACTCGCCGGGCCCGTATAGTGCGAGCGAGCATCGTCAGGCTGGTTTTGTCTTGGTGGCAGCGGGAAAGGGATAGACGGTGGGATACAGGAATCTGCGGGCCTGCGTCGAGGATCTGCGGAAGGCCGGGCATCTCGTGCAACTCGACGATCCCGTCGACGCGCATCTTGAAGCGGCGGAAATCCATCGCCGAGTCTACCGATCCGGCGGTCCCGCCGTTTACTACGCGAACGTGCGCGATTGCCGTTTCCCCATGGTGTCGAACCTGTTCGGCACGCTGGAACGGTCCCGCTATATGTTCCGCGACACTCTGGAAACCGTGCGGCGGCTGGTCGAGCTGAAGATCGATCCGCCGGGCGCGTTGCGGCGGCCTTGGCGCTACTGGAAAACGCCGTTCGCCGCGCTCAAGATGCTGCCGCGAAGAACGCGGAGGGGACCGGCGATCGCTCGCGAAACGCGCTTGTCCGAGCTGCCGCAATTGCAATCGTGGCCGGCGGATGGCGGGGCGTTTGTCACTTTGCCGCTGGTCTATAGCGAGGACCCCGACCGTCCCGGCCTGATGAAGTCGAATCTCGGCATGTACCGCATTCAGTTTTCCGGCGGAAGCTTCGCTCGCGACCAGGAAATCGGACTGCACTATCAACTGCATCGAGGCATCGGCATCCATCACACGGCGGCGGTGCGTCGCGGGGAACCGTTCCGCGTGAACGTCTTTGTGGGGGGAACGCCCGCCATGACGCTGTCGGCGGTGATGCCTCTACCCGAGGGCCTTGCCGAACTCACCTTCGCCGGCGCGCTCGCCGGCCACCGGATTCCAATGATCGGCCGCCACCG
>JBIKVL010000442.1:0-4623 GCA_044356875.1 Pirellulaceae bacterium
CACCGCCAGCTTGCGCTCCGTTGCCATCGTCCGCAGCTCCGCCCGCCGCTTCGCCAGGCCCGCCCGCCGCGCCGCCGGGACCGCCTGCGAAACCACCGCCGGGACCACCGCCGGGACCACCGCCTGGGCCGCCTGCCGGCCCGCCGCGACCACCACCTGGCCCACCGCCACCACCCGGTCCACCGAAACCGCCGCCCGGTCCTCCACCAGGTCCACCGCCCGGCCCGCCACGACCGCCAGCGCCGCCGCCAGGGCCGCCGCCTTGGCCAGCCCCTGGCCCGCCGCGTCCACCAACTGGGCCGGCACCGCTCCCGCCACTAGGCACGATGCCGCCGCCTGAAGCACCGCCGAGCGCGCCGGCGGCCGATCCGAGGGCACCGGCCGCGGAACTGACTTGCGACGAAATCGTGTTCTCGATCATCTTCTCGACCGCCGAGAAGTCCTGCGGCTCATATTGCACCGCCGTCCGAATGTCTTCGCTGATCATCCGCAGCACCGCACGCGCTAACTGCGCCTCCTCGACGCTCGACCGCCGCGAATCCAGGCTGCGGAGATTCATCTGGATCGCCATCGTGATCGCGCCCAGCAAGATCACGGTGAGCGCCAGCGCGAGGATCAACTCCAACAGCGTGACGCCAGCCCGCCGCCGACGGCCATACGCGATCGCGAACCTCGCCGAGTTCATCGGCGAGCCATTTCGAGTTGATCGAACCGCCATGATCGCGGGCTCCGGGGCAGGGATTTGGTTTCAGGGTTCAGGGTTCGGGGTTCGGGTTCGAGGTTTCTGGTTGGATTGAGGTAGGTTAGTCGGACTTGGGCAGAACCTTTGACACCGCTGAATAACCCTAACAACCGACCACCGACCCCCAACCACTGACAACTGACAACTGACAACTAGCAACTGACAACTAGCAACTGACAACTAGCAACTAGCAACTAGCAACCTACTCCCCCGTCGCTGGCGCGGCGAGTTCGACGCCCGGGTCGAGCATCCAGCGGACGAGTCGAAAGCCCTCGGACTTGCGGCCGGCGGCGATGGCGTCGGCGCGTTCCACGAGCACCATCACTTGGATCAGACCAGCTTGCGTGGGGCGTTCAACCATGACGCTGACCACAAAGTCGGGATCGATCGGGTCAGCCTGACGTTCGATGGGTTGAGGGGGAACCACACCGGCGGCGATTTCGGACATCAGGCTGTCGGCGATCACTTGAGCGCTCGTCGCGTCCCGCGCGTCGCGGGCGCTGCGGGACGCGGTGCGGATCAGTTCGCCCACCGCCACCAGCGCGCCTCCCAGGATGATGAGCGCGAGGATGACTTCGAGCAGCGTGAGGCCACGAACGCAACGGCGATAGTCGCGGCAGAGTCGATAGTCGCGGCAGAGTCGATAGTCGCGGCGGGGGCGACTGTCCCGGCGGGAGCGAGGGCTGAGCCTGTGGCGGAGGCGTGCGGTCATGGGGCTGAGTTCCTAGCGGGCGAGTTGCTCAAGGGAGGTGATCTCGCTGGGCACCGCGAGTCCCGTGAGTCCCCGCAGCGTCACGACGATCGCTTGGCCGCGTTCGTTCGCCAACACCACATGCGTGTTGGAAGTGGTGCCGTCAGGATAAAAGAAGATGGGCGACGACCATTCCGCCGTTTCGCCATCGCCGCCTTGGCCGCCGGCCCCGAGCAGATTCGCGGCTCGGGCGTCGACCGTGACTTCCGCCAAATGGAACACGACGCCATCCGGGAGCGTATCGGTGCTGCTGGTGGGCGGCGCGGTCATTGTGGGTGCGGTCGGCCCGGACGCGACACCGCCCGCCGCCGTCACCGCCGACACCACTTCCTCCGCCGACGCGGTCCAGGTTTCGGAACCGTAGCCAGCTCGCCCGGGCTGAAAACGGAACACGTGGATCGCGCCGGTCCGCATGGCTCGAACCCGCGTCTTGCCGAAGGCCGCTCGGAGCTGGTCGCCCGCCTTGCCCAGCCGCTGCGTGTCGAACGAACCACGGAGAGCGGGCCACGCGATGGCGGCGATCGCCACCATCAGGGCGAGCACCAACAGCAGTTCCATCAAGGTGAACGCGTCGCGGCGGACTCGGGACCGCCGTCGGCTATTCGCCAACCACCGAAATATCATCCCCGCCCCCCTGCTCGTTCACGCCGTTGGGGCCGAACGACCACGCGCGATATTGAGTGCCACCGCCCTCGTATTGGTACGCGTTGCCCCACGGATCGGGTTCCAGTTCGGAACTGAGATACGGTCCGCTCCACTTGGCCGGATTCGGCAGATCGGCCGGCGCCGCTCGCAACGCCGCCAACCCTTGCTGCGACGTCGGGTAAGCGCCGATATCGAGGTTGAAGCTTTCGAGCGGTCCCTTGAGCGATTTCAGTTGAACCGACGCCGAGCTGACGAACGCCCGCTTGCGGCTCGAGTTGATCGCCACGCCAACCACGCCGCCCAGGATCACCAAGATGACCAGCACGAGCAACACTTCCATCAACGTGAACCCGCTCCGGGTCCGGCGATCCACTTTCCTACGACGCATGCGATTGTTCTCCCTGTTTCGTTGTCCCACGCTTTTCATTTCGCGTTTCGATCTCGCGTCCTGGCTCCGCGTTTCATCTTCGCGTTTCGATCCCGCGTCTTAGTTCCGCGTCTCATCTTCGCGTTTTGGTCCCGCGTTTCGATCCTATTCCGGGTTGAGCGACTCGAATTCGCCCATCGACTTTCCGCGCGACTAAACCGTGCCGCTCATCTTGATCACCGGCAGCAGCAACGCGATGACGACCATCAGCACCACGGCGGCCAACACAAGCAGCATCATCGGTTCCAGCAGGCGAACCACCAAGTCCAATTGACGGAACGTGCGTTTCTCCAAACCGTCCGCGATATCCACAAGCACTTTGTCGAGCGAATTCGATTCTTCGGCGACCGCGATCATTTCCACGACCGCTTTGGGGAAATAGCCGCTGGCCGCTAGGGGTTGGGCGAGCGACTGGCCGGCCGAGATGTTTTCCGACGCGTCGGCGATCGCTTGCGACAGCAGCTTATTACCCGCCGCTTCGCGGCTGATTTCGAGCGACTTCAGGATCGGCACGCCGTTTTTGAGCAGCGTGCCGAGCACTCGGCAGAAGCGGGACACGGCGAGCGCCTGGTAGATGGCGCCGATCACGGGCGCTCGCAGCTTGAGCAAGTCGCTGACGAACCGGCCTTGGGCCGTCGCCAGCCAGTTTTTGAGCCACAGGTAGACGCCCGCGCCGGCGATGGCGACGATCCACCACCACGCCCGCATCGTGTCGCTGATCCACAGCAGGATTTCGGTCGCCGCCGGCAGTTCGCCCCGTTCACGCAGGTTGTCGAACAGCGACGCGAACTTGGGCACGAAGAAAATCATCAATCCCATAACGACCAGCGTGCCGACGGTGGCCAAGAACATGGGATAGGCGAGCGCCCCCATCGTTCGGCCTTTGAGGTCTTCCTGCTGTTCGGTGAACTGCGCGACCCGTTCGAGCGCGTCTTCCAGAAAACCGCCCTCGCCACCGGCGCGGACCATGTTCACGGCCATTTCACCGAACGCCCCGGGATGCCGCGCGATCGCTTCGGCGAAGGTCGAGCCCGATTCGACCTTCGAGTAGACGTCGCTCAGGATTTCCTTCAGCACGGGCTTCGACGATTGCTCGCGCAGCACCGAGATCGAACGCAACAGTGGCACGCCGCTCCGCAGCAGCGCGGCGAGCTGGGCGTAGACCACCGCCATCTGCTGGCCGCTCACCTTCTTGCTCTGCATGAACCCGGCCGACGCCGCCTTCGCCGCCGCGACATTGATCGGAAACAACGACTGGCCGGTCAGGATCGCGAGCGCCTCGCGTTCCGAATTCGCGGTGACCGTCCCGGCGATTTTCGCCCCTTGCTGATTGCGGGCGACGTAGGCGAAATCTGGCATGGCGGCGGCCTACGTGGTGGCGGGGGAACTGGTCATCGACACGTCGCGGTCACCCTTTGTGACCCGCATGATTTCCTCCGCCGTCGTCGCCCCCTTGAGCACCTTGTCCCAACCGTCCTGCCGCAACGTCCTCATTCCCTGGCGAACCGCCGCCTGTTTCACCTTCCAGCTGCTCGCCCGATCCTGAGCCAGCTGCCGCACGTCCTCCGACGTGACCATCAATTCGTAAATGCCCATCCGGCCCGAGAAACCAATCTGACGGCAAGCGCGACAACCGACCGGCCCAAACAACCCTTCCGGCGGAATCTCATGGAGCGGAAAATCGGCCGGCATCTCGTCCGCGGTCGGCCGAATCGGCTGTTTACATTTCGGGCAAAGCCGCCGCACCAGCCGCTGCGCCATCACCGCCTCGACGGTGCTCGCCACCAAGAACGGCTCGACGCCCATATCCACCAACCGCGTATAGGCGCTCGCCGCATCGTTCGTGTGCAGCGTGCTGAACACCAAGTGGCCGGTCAGCGACGCTTGGATGGCGTTCTCCGCCGTTTCGAGATCGCGGATTTCGCCGATCAGCACCACGTCAGGATCGTGCCGCAAAATGCTACGCAGCGACGCCGCGAACGTCAGGCCGATCTTCGGATGCACCTGGATCTGATTGATGCCCTCGAGTTGGTATTCGACCGGGTCCTCGGTCGTGAT
>JBIKVL010000444.1:0-4596 GCA_044356875.1 Pirellulaceae bacterium
ACACCGTGACCACGGGAAAATGCTTGATCGGATTGATTTGCGGTTCGACCAACAGCGTAAATACAAAGACCACTAGATACGAGATAAAGAACCACGCGACGCCGCCCAGCAATTTAAAGACCTGCAAACCGCCACGATCGCCTCGCCGGAACAGCAGCCATTCGTCCACCACGTAAACCACCCGCTCCAGCCAAACCAGCAACGCCTGGAACACGGCAATGACCCATTGCAAAACGCTCGCGAACACCCGCGCCGTCAGTTCATGCCAAAGCCTCACCAGGAAATCGCCCGCGATCTCCGTCAAATACCGGCCTCCCGGCGAGTTGAGGAATAAATTGACGATCAGGAAAATCTCGAACGCCAACCGCTGCGACGGCACAAGACGCAAAGGATACGCGACGCCGCACAACGCGGCGGTGGTCAAACCGGGCCTCAACAAATAGTTCCAGAGACCGGAAAACCAATGGCTTTCCAGCACCCGGCGGACGACCGGCGAATTGACGATCCGCCGCGGCACCTCGATGACCAAGATCCGAAGCACATGCCAGAGCCGCCGCAGTTGCGCGATATTCCATTCGCGGAAATCGGAACGATGAATCACCAGCGACAGCCAAGTCCCCAACACGGCCACCATGGCGTAGAAGAGGAAGCCGGCTCGCGACGCCCCTTCCATGTGCGGCAGGTCGTGCAACGGGTCGGCCGACGGATCGGGGCCCTTGGCCTGGTTGCCCACGATCCCGGCCGTCAGGTGCCGGAGAAACTCCAAGGCCAAGAACGCGCTGCCGTACGGCAAGGCCGCGTGTTTGGTCACAAGCCGCCCCAGCGGCGTGCCAAAGACCAGCGAACTGATTCGCTGTGGCCACCGCTGATAAACGGCCGCTCGACGGTATATGCCATCCAGATGCCGATCCAATTTGCGGTCGGCCCGCAACAGCCGGTCGCCGCGAATCAATTCTTTCGGCGACGCGACATCGGGCAGTTTCAAATCGTTTTTGGAAACCGCGTCCCGCAGGTTCGCGAAGCTGATATGGCTGTGCTCGACGATCGCGTCCAGCAACTCTTCCACAATCTTGCGCTGCGCGACGCGTTCGGGAATGTTGTCCGGCGCCAAGCCGACTTGATTGAATGTCATGGTGACGACCGGCCGCAGATTCCGCCGCGTCTCCCGCTCGGAACGCGACAGCACGCCGCGGACCAGCCGCATCAGCCGCTCGCGGTCGACCTCGGCCACCCGAGCGGTCGCCACGCGCCGCCGCGCCGTCTTCAAATGCTTCACCACAAGGGCGTCGCGGAGCAGCGGCAGGGGTCGGCGGAGCGGTCGAGCCCCGAAGGTCCGCGCCCACTCGATCAGATCGACGCGAAACACGCCCCGTTCACGCTCCATGCAGACCTTTTGCAGATCGTACAGGAGCCGCCTCTCGTTCGTCCAAAACCCGCGGGCCGCCGGCGCCAGCAGCGACACCAACGCCGCCTGCCAATCATCGACCGGCCCCTCTTCGGGCGAATCGCTGTTGGGCGAATCACTGTCGAGCGGTTCGTGGTCGCTTGACAATGCGGTGTGCAGGCGCGTGGCGAGTTGCCGTATTTCGGCGCGGGCCAACGCGTGAGCTTCGCTGGCGAGCTCGGGGGACGCGCGGAGCGCGGCGCGGGTGTGGATCAACGCGGCCTTCACGCAATTGCCGAGCGCCGCGGCGGATTCGGCCTGGGACTGCCAGCGGCGAACGTCGGCGGTCGGCAGTGGCGGTGGCGGCATGGGCCCGCCCGCCGGGGCGGAACGCTCGAGCTGGACGAACTTTCCCGAGGCATCCGCCGCCGCTCGACAGAGCTCGGACGCCTGTAGCCGTTCGTGGATCCGCGCGTGGTCGATGTCGTCGGCGACGCATCGGGCGACGGCGTCCCAATCGCGAACGGCGGGAAAATAGGCTGGCAGGCTGTCCGGCGAGTAATACCGGAAGTCCAGGTACTGGCAGACGAACTCGACGTACGTCTCCAATTCCGTCGGGGACGGAAAGAGATGCTCGTCGCGCAACAACACCGCCTGGGCCTCGGCGAATTCCATCTTTCCGAGCCGCCGCGCGCGATACGCGGCCCATTCGGCCCGAGACGGCGCGTCCATCGCCCGCCGCAACAACTCCACCCGAACCGACTCGCGGAATAACAGCCGCTCATAACGCCGCAACATCGACCGCGGCGTCTCGACTTCCAGGAACGCTTCGTCCTCCGAGCGGGCAAGCAGGATGACCAACCGCGGCAGTTCGACGCCTTCGGGCAATTCGACCTCGTCGCGATCGACGAACGACAGCAGCCGATCGCGTTCCAGGCAGTAGCTTTTGCGGTTCAGGGCGGCGAGCCCGAACCCGGGCAGACGGCGGTCCAACCGCACCACGCGGCGGAGAATCCGCGCCTCGACAAGCAGCGCGGCCGGTTCGGCTTCCTGCAGCAAAGCGCGAACAATCGCGACGGTCAAATTCCCAACACTGTGCATAAGCGACCTTGGCTCGACAACGGCCGAACAACTGGGCGATTCGGCGACCGTCCGCGTTGGTCGGAGACCGTTAGACTTCGGGGATGACCCGGCCTTCCTCCAAGATCAACCGCGGCCGATCCTGGAAATCGTGGATCACGCGGCGGCTGTCGATCCCAAGCGCGGCATAGGTGGTGGCCAGCACATCGGCGGGCGAGTAGCGATGGCCGGTCGGGGCGGCGGCCTGCGGGCCCGTGTCGCCGATCACCTGCCCCACTCGGGTTTTCGCGCCGGCCAGAAAAATCGAGCCGGCCTTGCCCCAGTGATCGCGACCGCCGTTCGCGTTGATCTTGGGCGTGCGTCCGAATTCAGTCAGGAACACGACAAGGGTGGTTTCGAGCAAGCCGCGTTCCTTGAGGTCGCCCAGCAACGCGGCGAACGCCTTGTCCATTCCGGCGAGATGGTATCCACGAAACACCATCTTCTGGATGGGCGGATGGTTTTGGACCGGCGCGTTGTGGTTGTCCCACACATTGCCGTAGTCCGGATCGTAACCGTAGTCGACCAGAATGAATCGCGCCCCCGCCTCGACCAACCGCCGCGCCATCAGGCATCGGCCGCCGATCTTCGTGCGTCCGTACCGCTCCCGCACCTCGGGACGCTCGGTGGACAAATCGAACGCCGACCGCACCGACGGCGTCGTCAACAGCCGCAAGGCGTCCTGGTATCGGCTCTCCGCCGCGACCATCGCGTCCTGCCGGTCCAAGGTTCGCAGCGCCTGGTCGAAACTCTGACGCAACTCCACCCGCCGCGATAGCCGACTCAAGGGCACGTCCGCGCCCAGCGTCGTCGAGGCGGGCGATAACGACTCTTCCGCCTCGGCCGGTGGATCGTACAGTTTCTCGCCCACCGCGAAATCCGGCTGTTCGGGCAAACCGCCCAGGCAGTACGGCACGTGCTGGCTGCCCAGCCAACCACTGACGAACAGATTGTGCGGCGGCGGACCGGGCCGCGTGATCCCCGGCACCGCGATATACGCCGGCAAACCGTTCCGCGGACCATGCAACCGGGAAACCACCGAGCCCACATTCGGCTCGGTGAACAGCTGGTTCTGATTCACCTTCCGGCCGGACAGCGTATAAACCTGGCTCAGCAAATGATCGTCGCTGTCGTGGGAGAAATTCCGGATCACCGCCAGTTCGTGCGCCATCTCCGCCAGCCGCGGCATCGTCTCGCAAAACCGCACGCCCGGCAACGACGTGGCGATGTCGCCCAGCACTCCGCGAACCTCGACCGGCGCCTGCGGTTTGGGGTCGAACGAGTCGATGTGCGTGACTCCACCCGCCATCCACAACACCACCACCGACCGCGCTCGGGCCGAACCGGTACCCGCGCTGCTATTCGAGCTCTCTTCCGACGATGGCTTGGCACCCGCGGCGGCCTCGGCTCCGAGTGCCGCTCCGGACGAAGGCCCCGCCAGCCACGGAGCCGCCAACCAAGAAGCGGGAACCGCCTGGGCCGCGATGGTCAACGCGCCCACTCGCAGCCAATCCCGCCGCGCGAGCAACGAGTGCCGCAGGGCCGCCGGTCCCAGTTCCCACTGATCGGTCGGCTGTTCACGCATGGGTGTTCGTCCGTTGGGTGCGACCGCGGCGGTCACAAGGTTGCGTCAAGCTTACCCCGGATCTAGCCCCGAAACTTTTGCCCGGAAGCTAACCGTAGCTGGCTCGTGGCTGGCTCGTAGCTGGCTCGATCCGCGGACCCGCTAGCGGCTGATCAACACCACAATAAAGATGAAGAAGGCGACGCCGACCGCGACGATCGTCAGCAGCTCGCCCGTCACGTTGTACCAAGCCTCCGAGTCCTCTTCGAGCAACTGCTTCTGGTCTTCGCTGTCAAAGGCGCTGCGAAACACCGCGTCCGGCGCCCCGGAATCATGATGATCCCCGTGGCCAGGATCGCCATGGCCAGAATCGCCGTGGCCTTCCAGATTGCTGTGGGACGACGTCGAACCGGTGGAGGAGTGAGCGACCATGAGCCTTCGAGCCTTGTGTCGAATTCCTGAGCATGAAGCGGTTGAGTGTGCCCCAAGTGGCCAGCGGAATCAAGACCGTTCGGGAATTGGAGCGTCA
>JBIKVL010000445.1:0-4594 GCA_044356875.1 Pirellulaceae bacterium
CTGTAGGCCGTAATTAGACTACGCGGGACGTTTACGGGGCCGTTAGGGAGAATGCTCGGGCGGCAGTGCGAAAGGTCGATGGGACTCTGCCTGCAAGTCACAAGCTCTGAAATGGACTTGAGTTGCGTCGGCGTGAAGCGGGGCGTGGCCGGACGTTTAGGATCGAAAAAGGGGTTGACGTCGTGAATTCGTGGTTCCAATTTCGTTCGCGTCGCGCTGCTTCGAATGACTCGCCACGCCAGGTGGAAGACTCGACTGGAGAGTTGTCGCCAGTTCGCGGGGCGGCGGGAGCCCTCTCGGCAGGAGCACGTTCGGCGGATGCTCGGTCGGCGCGGAGTCGGCGGTCGCGTCCGCGGGCGCGGCGGCTCTTCGAGAAATTGGAAACCCGCGATTTGATGGCGGTTTCCCCGCCGCTCGACACCACGATCGAGGCCGTGAATTTCGATCAAAACTCCTACAATAACGGCGGCAATGGGGGCGTGCCTCCGGATACTCACGGCACAGTTGGACCGGGCCACGTGCTCAATGTGACCAACCAGTCGATCGAGTGGTACACGAAGAGCGGCATCCAACACGCGAGCACGAGCCTCACGAATTTCTTCCGGCCACTGCAACCGGCCGGTTCGCTCGGGCCTTTCGATCCGAAGGTGTTGTACGACCACTTCTCGAATCGCTACGTCGTGTTGGCGCTCGAGTACCTCGACACGTCTTTTGGCGATTCCGTGGATTCGTCGCGGATGATGCTTGCGGTCTCGGACGATTCGGATCCCAACGGAACGTGGCACTACCAATCGATCAACACGATCCTGAACATCAACGGTGCCCCGCAATGGCTCGACTACCCTGGCTTCGCCCTTGATGAGGAAGCGATATACGTCACGGGTAACATGTTCACATTCGGCACCAGCACCGCGACGCAGGGTGGTTCGCGTCTATGGATTGTCGACAAAGGCGTTGGCAAGGGGGGGTTGTATGAAGGCGGTCGTTCGGCGGCCAACGTCTACAACCCCGCTGGAACCGCCTCTGGGGTCACAGGTGCGGGCTTCACGCTGCAACCGGCTTTCATGTACACGCCCGGTCCAAGTTTTGGCAACAACGGGACCCAAGTCGGCACATGGCTCACCGCCTACAACGGGATTTCGAGCGGCGGGAACGAAAGCGTGCTGGTGATCCGCGTCGACAACCCGCTCAGCACTCCGATCTTCACTTCGCAGACGGTACAAGTTGGCAACATCGATGACACTGCGAACACCGGGTTTCCGACGACGACTGGTCCTCTGGCCCTGCCTGCAGCGCCGCAACCTGGTGGCACCGCTCGGATCGACATGAGCGATCGCCGGATGCTTCACGCTGTTTGGCGTAACAACTCGCTCTACGCAACCACGGCGGTCCTGCCAAACTCCGGTCCCGACTTGAATCAAGTCACCGCCCACTGGTTCCGATTCGACACGACCAATGCGTCGCAGGTAGTAGTCGCCGATCAGGGAGACATTGGCGGCGAAGACATCGGCTCCAATGTTTGGACCTCGTACGGCTCGTTGGCGGTCGATCCGGCGGGCAACATGGCGATTGGATTCTCTGCGGTTGGCGCTGGGATGTTCGCGGGTTCTTACTATGCGGTTCGCTCGCCATCCGACCCGCCGGGCACGGTTCGCGGAGCGCGGGCAATCGCGTTGGGCCAGGATTACTTCAATCAAGGTGCTGTCGGTCGCTGGGGCGACTATTCCGCCATCGCCTTGGACCCCTCCGACAACGCCAGTTTCTGGGCCTACAATCTTTACGCTACTCCACGCACCGCGACGAACACCGGCCGATACGGCACCCGTTGGGGCGCGTTCCATTTGGCGGACTTGCCGTCGACGCCTACGCCCGGCACTCCGTCGGCGTTTGTCACGGGGCTCAAATTCAACGATCTTGATCGCGATGGCATCCGCGACGCCAACGAATTTGGCGTCGGCGGATTCACGATGTATGTCGATCTCAATGGCAACGACAGGATCGATATCGGGGAACCGGCCGCGAACACGGACGCGTTTGGCAACTACACGATCGAGTCGAAAGTGTTCGGCACCTACGCCATTCGTGAGGTTTCGCTCACAGGCTGGACGCAGACCTTCCCCGGCGCGAGTGCCGGTTTCGAGCACACCGTGACGCTGGTGAGCGGCCAGACTCGAACGGATATCAACTTTGGCAATAGCGGCCAACTGTTCGATTTCGGCGACGCGCCCGCCCCGTATCCGACCACGCTCGGCTTGAATGGCGCCCGCGCCGGCTTCAAAGCCGGTTTCCATCTGGGCAATCCGACCATCAACGTACCGTCCGGCGGAACGCTCGGCGTCGATGTGGATGTCGAAGCCGATGCGCAACCGGACGCGAACGCCCAAGGCGACGATCTGAACGGCTCGGACGACGAGGATGGGGTCCAGTTCCCAGCCTCCGGTTTGGTCGCGGGCGCGAACGCCACGCTTACGATCTCGGTCGCCAACGGCGGCGGCCCGTCCGGCACGGTTCAAGGTTGGATCGATTTCAACGGCGACGGGATTTGGTCCAGCCCCGGCGAGCAGGTCATCAAGGATTTGGTGCTGACCCAAGGCACCCACAACATCACAGTCCAGGTGCCTGCCAACGCCACTTCGCGAGTGACCTACGCCCGCTTCCGATATGGCTACGAACGCGGTATCGGCCCCACGGGCGCGGCGCTTGTCGGCGAAGTGGAAGACTACGCGGTGCAGATCATCAGCGACCAACCGCTCGCCAATGACGACGCGCGTCAATTTACCCAGAATTCCACCAACAACCTCGTCGACGTGCTGACGAACGATTTCGCGAGCTCGCAGGGCGGACTGCGGCTACAATCGGTCGGAACGCCGGATCGAGGCGGCACGGCCATTATCGATAACCGTGGCACGCCAACTCCGGCCGACGACGTCGTTCGCTATACCCCGCTCGTAGGCTTCGTTGGCACCGAGACGTTCACTTACGTCATCACGGACAATTCGAACCGGACCGATTCCGCCACGGTCACGATCACTGTGGCCAGCTTGTCCGCCAATCCGGTCGCGGTCGACGACTCGTTCACGTTCCCAAGCGCTTTGGCGGCCCAACTCAACGTTCTGGCCAACGACACCGTGGGCGATCGCGGACCGATTACGATCGCCTCCGTCACGCAACCGCCGACGGGCCAGGGAGTGGTCGCGATTCTGGCGGGCGGCACGCTCTTGCAGTACTCGCCGCCGTCCACCAGCTTTGTCGGCGACGTGCAGTTCACGTATACGATTCAGGATTCGCAAACTCCGACGCGCCGCACCAGCACGACCACGGTCACTTTGCACGTTGGCAATACGGCGGCGGACGACAAAGTGGCCATCACGCTGCGGCCTTTCGATTTGAACGGTCGGCCGATCACCGTTGTCAATCCCGGCCAAGAGTTCGAGATGCGGGCGTTCGTCAAGGACTTGCGCACCGACGATACCGTCGGCGACCCGACGGACAATCTCGGCGTCTACGCCGCCTACTTCGATTTCCTCTACGAACCGGCCCTCGTGTCGGTCGCGGGACCCGTGGTTTTCAACACGACACCCGTGGGCCCCTGGACGTCCGGCCAGACAGCGGGAACGAACACGCTGGGGATCATCGACGAGTCCGGCGCGTTCCAGGGCGGCAGTGCCTTCTTCACTTCCGACGAACTGGAACTTTACCGCGTGCGAATGCGGGCCAACTCGGTCGGACAAGCCGACTTCGCCGCCGATCCGGCCGACCTGCTACCGCTGCACGACACCCTGACGTTCCAACCGCCGGCGACCGTTGCCTTGACGCAAATCACCTATGGCACGGCGAGCCTCTTCATTGGCGACCCCGCGACCGTGCTATTCAAGGCCGTCGACGACACGATCGCTTTGCCTGCGAATTCCGGAAATCTTGTCGTCGGTGGTCAGTCGTTAAACGTTCTTCAGAACGACCTCCGCGGCCTAAATACGCCGGTCACGATCATCAGCGCTTCGATGATCGATCCCGCGCCCACCGATTCGGTTGTCGTGGCCGGTGGTGGCACGTCACTGACTTACAATCCGCCTGCAGGAGGCATCAACGCCGTTCGGCAACTGCGTTACACCATCCGCGATAGCGCGGGCAATACCAGCGAGGCGGTGGCAACGCTGCTGCTCGGCAATCGCACCGTGCTCGACGCCAACGACCTGGTCAGTCTGCGATTGGTCGCGACGAACCTCAGCGGCACGCCGATCAACTCGGTCACGGTCGGTTCGGATTTCCAACTCCGCCTCTTTGCCGCCGACCTCCGCACGAATGTCCCACTGGACACAAAGGGGGTGTTCGCCGCTTACACCGACGTCGTGTACGACTATGCCCGAGCGACGGTCAGCTCGATCAGCTACAACCCCAACTACAACAACGGTCGACGCGGCGACCCCCAGTTCCCAGGGCTTATTGACGAGCTCGGCTCGTTCCAAACCGGCAGCGCCGCCCTTGGCGATGGCGAACAGCTGGTGCTGACGGTCACGATGCGGGCGACAACTGCCGGCAATTTCACCTACCGAGGCGACCCGCGCGACAATGTACCGCTCAACGAAGTCACGCT
>JBIKVL010000446.1:0-4592 GCA_044356875.1 Pirellulaceae bacterium
CGGTCGCAATCGGTGTCACGATCGCAATCGGAGTCGCGGTTGCGATCGGTGAGACGGTGGCGATCGTGGTTGTGGTAGGCATGGGGGAGCTCGCGGCAGGCCACGCGGCGCGGGTGGCTCGAAGGATAATCCTTGAACTACGCATGGCTGGAACCTCCTTCGCTGCGGCCCTTCGGTGCGTCGTCGACGATTTGAATTTCCGTGTCGTCGTCTCCCGACGGAGCCGTCGCGGCGGGGCTTTGCGGCGATCCTTCGGCGGCAGTTGTCACGCTCGACGGCGGCGCGGACTTCAAAGCGAAACCCGATAGCAAGTCCGTTCGGAAATACTGCTTTCGCGGCTCCGCAGGCGCCGTGGCGCTTCCCGCCTCGGCTGGTTCGGGCGACGCGATGGGCGCCGAGACGCTCTCCGCCGCAGGTGGCGACGTGGGCGGTTGGAACGGCGAATCGGCAGGCGACGAAGCGCCTGTCGCGCTGCGAGCGCCGCGGCTGCTATCGCCGTCGACGCCAGCGCCGACGCCTGCGCCGCCGCCAGTTCCCTGACTGCCACCGCCGTCATCGTCGCCATATTCAGCGGGCACCAAGAAGCCGCCCTGGCCGCCCGGCCCTCCGTTGGGGCGCGGCGGCGAAAGCCATGCGGGCAGTCCTCCAAACAAGCGAAACGCGGATTGCGCTAGCCACGCGGCCACCACCAGCGACAGCGACCAGACGAGCACATAGTCGGCCAGTTGCCGCACAAACGTGGTGAGGAACACTCCGAGGAACAACAAACCGCCGACGACAAAGATCATGATCGTCAGGCGTTGTTGGAACGTGCGTCGCACGCCGGCGAACCAGAGGCACACGGCGGCCGCGATCGTGAAAGCCTGCAGCCATTCGCGTCGCAGGGCGGTCAGCGACAGACTGCCCTTGGGCGCCGCCTCGGGCCGCAGCGCGGAGAACACATAGCGAGTGCCGTCGATCGGGAAGTCGTCGCCGATCGGTCGTCCGAGCTGGACGTCGTCGCTCAGTTTGCGGAAGAATTGCCCGTCTTCCAGCCGCGCCAGCGGCTCGGGCGATTCGCCGATCGACCACTTCCAATCAAACTCTTCGGTCCACGGCCCGCGTGAACCAAGCAGCGCCTGCTCTTCGGGCAAGTAGGCGGCGAGGAACACTTGTTGCACGGCGGGATCGTCGAGGAATTCGGGGAGGTCCAACCGTGACGCGCCCGATGGAATGGTGTATCGCAGCTCGATGACCAGCGGTTCGCCGGCCGCTTTATTGAGCAGCGGGATGAACAGTTCGTTCTTGTCGCCGCGTTCCAGGTCGCGGCGTTCGCCGTTGACGCGTAGCGGTTGCGTATCGAGCTGGAAGTTGGCGGGCAGGGTGAGTCCCAGACGTTGGCGGGCGCTGCGGACCCGGTATGCGGCATGGACGGTCGTGTTGCCGCTGCGGGTGACGACCATCCGCACCAAAGCGGATTCGATCGCCGTCCGTTTGACTTCTTCCAGTTGGTAACGCTGGACGTTGAGGTCCAATTGCCAATCGGCCTGGAACTCGAACGCCCGCGCGGCGTCGGCGACCGATACGCCCGGCATCAGGTCGTGCTGTGGATCGATGGGCCGCGCGCCGCGGGGAGTGCCGGTGGGACGGACATCCAGCGTCTCGGCCTTGGCGACCACAAGCTGTCCCCAGGCGCGTTCGAGTTCAGGGGCGCGTGGGACGAGCCGCGGGGCGGCGACCACAAAGCCCGCGCCGGCCGCCAGATCCTCCATCGGCGTCTCCCAACTGAGTTTGATGGCGTGCGCGCCCAGCAGTTCGGTTTCGCCGGAAAAAGTCCAAGCGACATAGCCCTTCTCCGGCGGCGGATCGGCATCGGCGAGCGTCCGTTCGCGGTAGGCGGGCGTGTCGTTGTGGATGCGGGCGGCGAGCGTTTCGGGGATGTCGACTCGCAGCGATTTCACGCCGCTGTAGCGGATGTCGTGGAACAAGGTCGCCTCGTACTTCGCGGCGCCCGTTTCAAACCGCGCGACCACAAACTGCTTCACGGTTAGCGCCGGCCGGCGGCGTTCCACCGCGACCTTCGCTTTCGCCGGCGTCTTGCCGAATCCATAGGCGAGCACTTCACGGACCAGCGGGAACCGGCCAGCGCGCTGCGACGGCAGCACCTGCAGCGCTTCGGCGGCGGGGATCACGCGCAGTCCTTCCAGCTCTTCGCCGTACAGCCGCAGCGATTCGGGGCCGTAAATCACGAATCGCCCGTTTTCGCCTTCGACGCTGCCCGCCGCCACTCGCGGCAACGGCAGCTCGAACGGCGTGGCGCGGCCCGTCGGCTGGCGAAGATTGGGATCGTCGAGCCGTTTTTCGAACCGCGCGACCAGACCGACTTTGCCGAGCGCCTTGCGTCCCAAGCTGACGATCAGACGTTCCTTGGCGGTCCCCTCCAGGCGATGCGCGTCCACCGTGACCGGCTCGGCGTCGCCCGCCTTCTGGCCGCGGACCTCGCGGAGCTCGTAGCCCGGCGGCGCCTGTAGTTCCAACTGGAACACGCCCGCGCGTTCGATCGTGTACACCGCCAGCAGCTCGGCGGTCAGCCGATCCGGTTCGAGATACAGTTCCACCAGCTCCTCGACCTGAACTCGCGGCTGGATCTTCTCCAGCGAGAGTGTCAATTCGAACGGCAGCGTCGCATAGCGGAAGAGAAAATCCCAAGGCGTGGCGGCGAGTTCTTTCGGCAGGTCGGCGGCGTCGAGCTGGGCCAGCCCGACACGCTTCGTTACCTCCCCGCGCAGTTCGGGAGCCAGCTTCACCAGGACCGTGCCTTGCTGACGGACGACGTCGACGGCTTGAACCGCGGGAATCGACGGTTCCAACTTGGCCATATCGGCGAGCAGCTTTTCGGTTTCGACGACCAGCGTTTGCGTGGCGCGTGCCGGCTGGAAGAGCTGGACGGAGACGCGTTGCTTGTCGCCCGCCGGTTTCACTTCCCATTGCCGCACGTTGGGATCGAACACGTTGACCACGCGGTGGTCGGCGGGCACGTCGACCAGCAATTGCGCGACCTCGGCGCGGCTGATTTCATAAGACAGTTGCGTTTGCGTGCGAACCACGCCTTCGTCGATGCGAACTTGGTGGCGCGCCTGGACATTGACGACGGCCGCCAGTCCCGCCGCCCCTTCGCTTTTCGCCGTCCAATCGATCCGTACGGTCGGGGCCGCGCCGACAAACGCTTGCAGGACGGTCAGTTCGTTGCCGGCCGCCGGCTTCGCGGGCGGCGTCATCGGCGGCGCGGCGGGCGGCGCGGAGGGCGCGGTCGTGGGCGTTGCGGCGGGCGGCAGATCGGTGGCGGCGATGTCCGGTTCGAGCGTGATCTTCGCGCTGTCTTGCGGGATCTTGATGATCCACTTGTTGATCGCCGACTGCGGCGCTTCGAACGAGACGCGGTTGTGGCCCGGCAACTTCGCGAACGGCTTGGCGTACTCGATCCGCAGCTCGCGCCGCTGGGGCGTGAACGGCGGTTCTTCCGCCAGTGCGTCGTCGTCGTCGGTATCGCCGTCGGCCGGGGCGTTCTTGGCCGTGTCTTTCGCGGCCGGAGCGTTTCCGCCTTCCTCGGGTTTCGCGTCGGGCTTCGCGTCAGGTTTCGCGTCGGGCTTCGGTTCGGGTGACGGTTCCGGTTTGGATTCTGGTTTGGATTCCGGTTTGGATTCTGGTTTGGCGTCTGGTTTCGGCAGTGGTTTCTTCGGAGGCGGTTCGGCTTTGACGAGCACGGAGTAGCCGGACCGGTCGGCGTCCATGACCAAGTGCGCCGGTTCGTCGCCCCAGCGGGCGGAGAGGATGGAGGCATCGCCGAGCCGAACGGGGATACGGTGCCAGCCGGGCGCGAACAGTTCCACTCGCAGTGTCGCGACGACGCGCATGACGTCGCGTTGTGCCGTCGCTTCGCTCTCGATGGCGGTCACGACAGCGCCGGCGGGCGGAGCGGCGGCGGGGGGCTTGTCGGTCGCCGAGCGGGCGGCGCGCCACAGTTCCTGGAATTTTTCGTAGGGCAGAAACACGCCCCGGCCATCGCGTTCGAAGGTCTCGCGAATCTTGTTGTAGGGAACGTAGATCGATTGTTCGCGAATGACATTCGGCCCCCACGGATTCTTGGACGGCCGCGATTTCGCCGCCGACTCGGGTGGCTGCGCCTGTGTCGCGGCGGGGGCTGTCGCGGCGGGTGCTGTCGCGGCGGGTGGCGTCTCGGGAGGCTGGGCCGCAGCGGTGGGCCATTGAGCCGTCGATTCCATGAGCGTCAGCAGCGTGGCAAGGACCGCGAGCGTGAACAGCCAGCGGCGGCTTCGATGCATCGCATGGGGGCGAGGGCGGAGAAAGCGGGCGTGGAAGAGCGGCATGGAACACCTGAATTGACGAGTCGACATGGCTGCGTTGCTGGCGCTCAGCATGGACGCGTTTATGCCAGCTTGCGCAGCGCGCGGTTCGAACGGCCCTCGGGCGGGTCGTCCCGTAGACCGGAACACACGCAGTGACGGATTGGACGACTTGGCACGCTAAAAAGTTCCAAAATCGGGGAACTTTCCCAGCCGGGCCGCCTGCCCATTAGACAAGTTACGTCGGGA
>JBIKVL010000447.1:0-4575 GCA_044356875.1 Pirellulaceae bacterium
AACTGCGGGAGCGGCTCCAGATTGACCGGCTCGCCTTCGCAAATCGTGTCTCCCAAACGGAACTCGCCCGGATTGATCAGGCCGATGATGTCGCCCGGGTAGGCTTCGTCCATCGTTTCGCGTTCTTGGCCGAACACGCGGTGCGCGCGGCGGAGCCGGAGTTTCTTGCCCGACCGCGCGTGCAGCACGTCCATATCGCGGCGGAAACGCCCGGCGCAAATCCGCACGAAGGCGATGCGGTCGCGATGGCGGGGGTCGAGGTTCGCCTGGATCTTGAACACGAAGCCTAGGAATTCGCCGCGCGTGGACGGAACGATGCCCGTGTCGCTCCGCCGGTCGTACGGCGGCGGACAAAAACTGAGAAAGCCCCGCAGAAAATGCTCGACGCCGAAATTGGTGAGCGCGCTGCCGAAGAACATCGGTGTTTGCAACCCGCCGAGAAACCCATCGCGATCAAACGGCATCGCGGTCGACGCCAGCAGCTCGACTTCGTCCGAAGTGTTCGCGACGTCGGCGGTCAACGCGGCCGCCTCGGGGATCGCGTCCGGGCCGTAAAGCGACGCGAGCGGATACGAGCGGTACGGAATGCGCCGGTCTGAATAGCGGTCGTCGAAGAGATGCGCCGTGCGGGTCCCCACGTCGATCACCCCTGCGAAGTCGCGGCCGGAACCGAGTGGCCAATTGATCGGGATCGCGTGAATCTCGAACTTCTGCTCGATCTCGGCCAAAATCTCGAGCGGCGCGCGGCCCGGCCGATCCACTTTGTTCACAAAGGTGATCACCGGAATCTTCCGCAACGCGCAGACCCGAAACAGCTTCTCCGTCTGCGCCTCGATCCCCTTCGCCATGTCGATGACCATCACCGCGCAGTCGGCGGCCATCAGCGTCCGATACGTGTCCTCGCTGAAATCATGGTGGCCGGGCGTGTCGAGCAGATTGACTTGGCACCCCTCGAATTCGAAGGTCAACACCGTCGAGCTGACCGAGATCCCGCGTTGCTTCTCCAATTCCATCCAGTCGGACGTCGCCGCCCGCTGCGACTTGCGGCCCCGGACCGCGCCCGCCACATCGATGCAGCCGCCGAACAGCAGCAGCTTTTCCGTAAGCGTTGTCTTGCCGGCGTCAGGGTGCGAAATGATCGCGAACGTGCGCCGGCGGGCGACTTCGCGTTGCACAAGCGGATCGTGGTTCGACATGCGGTAGCTGCGGCCTCAGTTCTTGACGCGGTGGGCGAAGCGGACGGCTTGGGCGGCGATATCCACGCCCACATCCCGTCCCCAGGCCTCCAAAAGCCGGCGGAACACGGGCCCCGGCCGGCCGTCGCCAATCGGCCGGCCATCCAGCCGAGTACACGGGACAATGCACGGCGACGTGCTCGTGAGGAATAGCTCGTCGGACCGCGCGAGATCCGTCGGCGTCAACGGCCGCGAATGGAAATCGATGCCGACCGAGCGAGCGATCTCGGCGAGCCGCGCGACGCTAATCCCCGGCAGAATCTTTTCCTTCGGCGGTGAAACGAGCCCCTCGCCGGCGAAGTACGCCACCACATTGGCCGTCGACGCCTCGGTGACAAACCCCTCGTGGTCCAGCAACAGGGCTCGCGAGCCCGGTTCCCGCGCCCGCGCCTCGCGGTCCGCCAAGTAGTAATGCATGCGGCTGCGGCACTTCAGCTCCGGCGGCCAACAGTCGGCGGGCACTTGCCGAATGTTCGTGACCACCAGCGGTTGGCCGCGTTCAAACAGCCCCGCGAATAGCTCGAACGCCAACGGGTACGTCATCACGAGCGTCGTCGGGCCGCCCCGCACCCCGCACGAGAACGCGGTGTAAACGCCCGGCGTCACCACGATCGACAACCCGAGGTCGTCGCCTTCGGCGAGCAACGCGTGGTTGTGCCGGGCAAGCGACCGGCTGAGCTCCGCCAACGTGCCGAGCGACGCGGCGGGCTGCACGCCAATCACGTCCAGCGACCGGCGGAGCCGCGCCAGGTGCTCGTCCAGCATGAACAGCCGTCCACCGAACGTGCGCAGTTGCTCGCCGACCGTGGTGCCCTGCACGAAGCCGGCGTCGTAAGGCGGAAGCGAAACTTGCGAGAACGGCACGAAACGTCCGTTCCAATAGGCCAAAGGTTCGATCATGCCGCTCAACCTACCTTTTCGCGGCCTCCGGTTCAACGACGCCAAGCGGCCCATTGTCCATCAAGGCGGTCCCGATGATGTCGATTACCGCGGACGACCGCAACAACAATTCCTCGTCGTGGTTCCGTCCCACCGCCGACACGATGTTCCACTGTTCGACTCGAGCGGCGGCGGCGCCAAGCCGTTGGTCGTCAATGCCGACTCGGCCAAGCGCCTGGGGACGCTCACAGGGATAGACAAGCTTGAACCAACGCAGCGCCGGATCGGATGGGTTGTAGAGGATCGTCAAGCGGTCGATCGCCTCGAGCGCCCGGTCCTGCACGCTGTTCTCGCCTAGCCAGTGCCAGTGCATCGCCGGCGCCGCAAGCACCACCCGCAGACGCGGTGGCGATTCGAGTAGCGATTGAGGCGCTGGTCCCTGCGCTGGTGACTGCGCGGCGGCCTGCGGCGGTTTCCATAGGGCGGACGACCGAGCGTCGCGCTGAGGCAACTCGCGGTCCTCGAACCGGCCACCGGCCAGCCAATGCGCCGCGCCCGTCACCACTCGGGCGCCGTAGCTGTAGCCAACAATGCTGACTCGGGCTTCGGCTGGGAACGTCTGCAGCAAGCCGGCCAGATACCAGGCTTCGGTGTCCGTGCGTTCGGATTTATGGAGGAAGTCGCGTCGGCCCCGGAAAATCTTGGCGCTCGGCCACGACCAAATCACTAGTTGGAACGGATCGGCGCCCGGACGCGCCGCCAATCGCCGCGCTAGCTCGGTGCCGCGAGCGACCGCGAGCGCGTCCGCTCCACGATTCCCATGCACGTAGATCAAGGTGTGGCGGAGTCCCGCGGCGCGCCGCAGTTCGTCGGCCGAAGCGGCACGCCATTCACCATCCTCCGCTCGCTGAATGTCCAGCAAATCGGTGCGAACGCGCGGCCCGGGGTCGTCGAGTGCATGGGTGCGAATCCGCCAAATGTGTTCCACCCCGCTCAACGGCTCGCTGATTCGCTCGCTGATCGGCTCATTCGCCGTAGCCGTTAAACTCGACGCGTTCGGCTCCGGCGAAAGAACCGGCGTGTCGCTGAAGGCGTCGATCGGCGCGTCAGTCGGCGCGTCAGTCGGCGCGTCAGTCGCAGCGTCGATGGGAAAGTCGGCGAGTTTGGCCTGCGACGAGGCATCGTCGCTGGGAGGCTGGCCGTGGACGTTGGCCGGAAGCCACGGAAGCAGTAACAGCAACGCCAAAAATTGGAAGACGACAGGCCGCCAGACGTCGAAACGGCAACCGTTGGAACGCCAGACGTTGAAACAGCAGGTTTTGAACCGGCAGCGAGTGGGAACCGAGGGCGCAGCGGGGCGGGGCATTCGTCCCATTCGACCTGGGAGAAGGCTTGGCGAACGCAACGCGAATTCCGGAGAGGTGGGAGGTGGGATCACGTTGAGAATCTAGCTTGCAATGAAACGTCGTTCGTCGCGCTGGCCAGTTCGTCTTGAGAAAAACCGCGAATGATTTGCACATCGGTAGGGGCGTTGTAGAGTTCGAAGGCTTTGAGGATCGTTCGCGGGTCGCGCGTATCGAGGTCGTGCGAGTCGAGGTTGAGATGCGACCGCGACGCGCAGTCGCTAGGAAGTGCTTTTTTGGGAGGTTCGAAACATGAGAAGGATGCTGTTGGTGGCCCTCGTGCTGGCGACGATGGGTTCGGCCAGCGGTTGCCGGTTGTTGGGTTGGGGACAGGGAGATCGGTGCAATCCGTGCGGCTTTAGCCAATCGAATTGTGGACCTTCGATGTTCCAGGACGGCGCGACCATCGTGCCCGCCCCGGCGCCGACGCCAACCAACCGGAACGTGCTGCCGGGACCGGTCGAACCGACCACGTAACCGCCAGCGGCAAGGAGGCCGGCGGAGCCGCCATGCGGGTCCGCTCGAAAACCGGATTTTCCCTGGAATCATCTCACCCCGGCCAAAAGCGATCGGTCTCCGATCGCGCGTTGGGTGGACACGCCGCGAATCCCGAGCGGTTCGCGGCGTTTTTTCCGCGCTCGCGGTATAACCAAGGAAGGATGGGCGGCCGGCTTTCGCGAATCTTCGCCCCGGTTGTCAGTCGATCATTGCGACGCATGGAAGCGGTCCGCGGCGCCCAGCACGGCGCCCGTTCGCTCGGACTCTCCCCCCTTCCTTCCAATCCTTTGGAATGACTTCAATGCGTTCTTCGCGTTGCCCAAGCGGCTTAGGCTCCCGTCTTACCAGCGGACGTTTTCCCCGTTTTCATGGCCCGCGTCGCCCGCGGCGACTGTCCGCCAGAAGTGTCGCGACACTGATCGCCAGCGTGCTGGCGACGATGGTCGTGAGCGGCCCGCTGCCGGCCAGCGGCCAGTTCGATACGCCCTCGACGCCACTCTTGCCCGGCACATCTCCAGCGGGCTCCACGAAGACGGGTGCCGCCAAGAACGGCGCCACCA
>JBIKVL010000448.1:0-4564 GCA_044356875.1 Pirellulaceae bacterium
GAAGCCCAGGAGCAGCGGTCGCGGCGTCCGGTCTCCGTCCGTCAACTCGATCCCCGCGAGTTTCCCGCCGACGCCGTCCGGTTGATTGCCCGGAAAACGCACGGCAAAGACGAGCCGGACCTGACGCAGCTCGGCCAATCGCTATATGGGTTGCTGCGTCGCGGCGGGAAAGGCGGACAGCGCGAGGCGGAAACGTAGCGTGTGGAAATGGCTTTCGACGCGGCGTAAGCCGCCCGGTGGTATTTTTAGCGGAGCGGCGTAAGCCGCCCGGCGGAGATTTTAGCGGAGCGGCGTAAGCCGCCCGGTGGAATTATTAGCGGAGCGGCGTAAGCCGCCCGGTGGAACAGCCGCGACGTCTTGAATGCTGCGCAAGGCATGAAAAGAACCTTAGCCACGGACCAACACCGAATGACACGGACCATGGCCATCCGTGTCCATCCGTGCTATCCGTGGTAGGTATTTGTTCGAGCGGATTTGCTGTTATGGCCGAGCCTTCGCCTACGGCTCGGCGGTAAACGAGGGAGTCGGTATCGGTCAGCCGGGGCTGTCGGCGATGGCGGGTTCGATGCCGTGTTTCCAGCGGCGGCCGGCGAGCTGCGGTTCGAAGTCGGGTTGGCCGCCGAGCCGCGCGAGTTCTTTGTAAATCTTCAAGGACAGCTCGCCGAGGAACGCTTTGTCCCGGCGCCGCGTGTAGAACTCGGATAGGTCGATCGGCTCCCCCATGACCACTCGAGCGCGACCGCGGCGGAATAACGGGCTGGCGGGCGTCCCGCCGTAGGGGGCATCGAAGATGTAGATCGGGACGATCGGCACCCTCGCCCGCAAGGCCACCAACACGGGCCCTGGCCGGCAAGATGTCAGGATCTCGCCCGTGGTATTGATGCGGCCCTCAGGCAACATACCCACCATGCGACCATGATGCGCGGCGCGCAGAGCGGCCTTGATCGCGGCCACATCCAGTCCCGTGCGGGCCGCGGGAATCACGTCGCAGGCCCGTAAAAACCAGCCGAACGCCCAATGCTCGACGTACTCTCGCGCCACCATCCAGCGGGCGGGTCGGTCGAACAGAATCTGGATGAAGAACGGATCGACGCTGCTGCGGTGGTTGCAGATGAGCACCGCGCCCCGCGCCGGATCGAAAGTCAAACGCTTCGGCAGTTCCGTCCGCCATTGGTGGCGAACGAGGAAGCGAACTCCATGGAACAACACGTACTGGGTCAGCGAATAATGCGTTCGCCGCCAAGCGCGGAGGAACAGGATCAAGGCCCCCGCCACGGCCGCTAAAATGGCCGCCGCCACGATCCAACGCGTCATATCATCGACTTTCAGCTCATCGACTTTCAGCTAGCAGGCGCGTCGTCGGGATTCATCATCCACCATCACGTCGCCCGCTGTCGACTCGTATCGAAACTGCATCAGGTAGGCGTCCTCCGGCGAGTCCTCGTAGAATTCGCGGAGCAGCGAGATGGCCCGAAAGCCGTTCGCTTTGAAGAAGAGCTGGGCCGGCAAATTGGTCTCGCGGACTTCCAACAGAATACGGTCGCGGCGCTGCTGGGACAATTTCGCGGTCAGGCGCCGCAGCATCTGCGTTCCGACACCCCGCCGACGGAACTCGGCCCGCACGGCGAAATTGAGGACATGCAACCGGCTTTTATGCAGTTCGTAGATCATGAACCCGACGATCCGCTCGTCATGCTCAGCGATCATTCCGATGGTGTTGCGTTGGCGCAGGCTGCGCAGAAAGTCTTCCTCGGACCAGGGAAACTCGAATCCCTGCCTTTCAATCGCCATGACCTCCGGCATATCGCGGCGGATAAACCAGCGGATATTCACGCAAAACGCCTCTTTGCCGACCGTCGTCATCTCAGACTCCTTCCAGACTCGCGGCCTATCCTTTCCGCCGCCCGGAGCCAACTGGCGGAGCACGCGAACCGAATGCGATTTCCGCATCTTCGCGCCCCCGGCTAGCCGCTTCGCCCGGACGTCGAGAGGGTAGCAGAACCGGTTCGACTTTGCCAAGGCGAAATGCGCCGGCCCGTTCAAAAGGACGGACGCTCAGCCGTTTCAAGGATCAATCGCGGCGCGTCCAGCGACGGCGGCCGAGCCATTCGATTCCCAGTCCAATCGCGACGAACGCCCAACCCAACGCCGGCCAGGGACCAAACAGCCACCACCCCAGTCCTAGCCCAAACAGCGCGATCCTAACGGTCAAACGCCAGCCAATTCTTCGGCCCGTCGGCACGCTCCGGTCCCCGGGCGGTGTCGGCGGCACAGAGGTAGCCGTGCCGGTCTGCGGATCGGTAACCTCGCGAATGCGCCGTGGTCGCGTTGCCAAAGTACCTGCGATCAGACCGGCGATGACGGCCACGAAACTCCACGTTCCCCGCGTTAACTCGACGTTCCAGCGCCGGTTCGTCAATGCTGTGGAACTCATCCACACGACCGATGGCGTCGATACGGTTCCCGATTGCGACCAGCGAACCGTCCGTATCTGGCCAACTCGAGAAACGTTGCCCTCGGAGAATGCTCCGTCGGAGCCCTCGAACCAGAAACCAAGGCTGTCGCCCGCCGACTCGACCCCCGATAGCCGGTCCCCTGCGGAGATTGGAGACCGTTCCGTGACGAGTTCCCGATCGGTCGCGTCTTCCCTAAGCGACTCGACGACCGGCATTTTCAGACGCACGCGAGCCGCCTCGAACCGTTGGACGAGTCCGCTGAGCGCGGTTTGCCATGCCGCTTCGGCGGCGACTTCGTCGGCGACCGCCACTTGAGACGCGAAGTTGGCGAGATAGGGTTCGCGAGCCACCGCCGCGGACCGCAGTTCGCTTGCCCTTCTTGCCGCAGCGAGGGCTCGCTGGAAGCGCCGTTCCCAGGCCGGCCACCAATCCGCCAACTCGCGCGGAGAGCTTACCAGCGACGAATCGGCGGCCGACTCGACGGCTCCGCAAAGTGTTTCGAGCCGATCGCGGTCGCCTGTCCGCGCCGTTTCGCCCCAGGGCATCGCAGTCGCGGAAGGCTCCATCGAGGTCGCCGGTCGAATGCCCGCCGTTGTCGTGGCTGGGACCATTTCATTCGCGAGTGGACCGTCGACCACCAGCCGAAAGCCGGAACGTTCAACTCGCCACGAATCGATGGTTGCGAACGGGACCGCTACGGCCGCGAGCTCGTGGGGCGATGGCTCCTGAGCTGGGGCCATGTCTTTTCCGGCCACCTGTTGAGTTGGCGTTGTCTGCGGTTGGGACGCCGAGGGTCGCTGGCCAGCGCTCGCGGCGGGACTGTGCGTGAATACCACTTCGAGCCATTGGGGCCAGTCGGCGCCGAGCAAGTCGACTCGCCACGGCCCTGGCTGCCGCGGGTCTAGTCGAGTGGGGCGGCCGTCAAGCCGCATGTCGACCAACGTGCAACCGGGTGGCAGGTCGACGAGGCAGGCGTCGCGACCGGCGCCGTCGAGCAGAAACCGGCTGATGCCGCCGGCATGCTGGCGAGCATCGAGGTAGACCTGATGTTCAGCCCATTTGACGGCCGGGGTGCGTGGACCGGCGTTGGCGGTTGGCAGCAGCACTCGGAACCTTGGGGCGACTACCCGGAACGCGGTGCCTTCCCCTTCCTTCCACTCGGGAAAGGGCAAGGGGACTGGCGAACGTCCGCTCCCGCCTGTCGCGACCGCCTGCAGGCCGCTTGTATCCCACGGCAGGTCGCCGGCCGCGTTTCGTCGCGGCAACCACAGGTAGTACTCGGTGGCGTCCCAATCCGGCAGGCGGGCTGCGGGGACGTCGACTTGGCTCTCTTCGACGGTCGCGACCGGTCCGCTGATCCTCAGGTCGATGTCTCCCGTCCATGGCTGTTGGGGACGCAGCAGGAGCCGTTTACGTTGGCCATCCTGGGCATTCGCCCAGGCATAGGACACGGCCGGTTCGATAACCGGTTTATCCGGCCAGCTAAACGGCAGCTCGACCCGCAATTCGTCCAAGCGTCCCTGGCGAATGTTCAACTTCAACCGCAGTTCGACCGCGACGCCCGCCTCCGTCGGCGCGAGCGAAGTGCCAACCCGGGCCCCGACACGAACCGTCTCGGGACGCACCTTCAACTTGGGCAGTTGCTCCACGGGCAACCGGCCGGTCGCCTCCCACTGTCCCAACCGTCTACCCCAGCCAGCCAGGAAGTCGTCGGTTTCCGGGGACGCTACCGCTTTCGCTGGCGGTGGTGGCTTTGACTTTCCTTGAAAGTCGACAGCCACATGGGCCGGGAGGTAGAGCGTCAGGCGTTCGCCCAGCGTTTCGGCACCGACCACCGACAGGATTGGCGGAGTCCAAACGCGGGCGGGGCCCGTCGGCAAACGTCCCCGCACCCTGAGTTCATGGGGCGTGTCGCGAGCCGCATCAAACGAACACCAAAGCCGGTCGGGGGTCGGTTTCGTCCAAGGGATAGGACGCCCCGTGGCGCGGCCCCGGTCGGCGATGGTCACCTCGTCGATCAACAAATCGGCGGGCACCACGATCGAATGGGACCAAACCGAGCCCTGGGAAAGCTCGATGTCCGCGACCCAGGAGAATTGGGACTCGCC
>JBIKVL010000449.1:0-4562 GCA_044356875.1 Pirellulaceae bacterium
TCAAGACATCGCCGGCACGAAACGGCACACGGCTGTGTCGCAGCAAAGCCCCGAACAAGACCCAAAGCGTCAACAGGCCGAGCCCCTGCCACGAGGCGACCAGTAGCGGGCGGAAGCCGCCCAAGGCGGACCCCAGCGAGCTTGTCGACAGCGACACGGCTTGGCGCCACAGTTCCCAGCCTAAGGGCGTGCAGAGCGTCGCGGCGATCGACGCCTGCGCGACCCAGATCCGCCAGCGACGGCCGTCATCCCGCGCTACCAACCGCGGGTCCCGCCGTTCCAACCAACCATCCAAAAATTCTCCGACCGCGAAGCAAAGGGTGGCGACCACTCCCAGCAGGACTGAGCCGTCCAGGTTGGCCCAGGCGGCCATCAGCAATGGCATCCAGGCACCGGACGCCCAGCCCGCCATCGAATTTGGCATCGATTCCGAACGCAGCCGTCGAAGCATCAGCAGCAGCGCGACGAAACAGGCGGCGCCAGCGAGCTCGGGACGCAAGACGCCAACCCGGGTCCACACGAACGGCAGCACCAGCGCCAACCCCGCCAGCACCCAGCGCTTGCTGGAGGTCTCCAGATAAAGCAGCCGCGCTAAGCCGATCGTGGCGCCACCCACCAGCACGACGAGCGTCGCTTGCAGGGCTAGCGGCCCGCCCGTGCGTTCCAAAAGGTGCAGCAGCAAATCGCTCAGCCAAGACGTTGTGGTCCATTGCATACCGTCGGCCAGCGGCAAAGTGGGATCTGCCGTCGGAAGGGCGTTATGTTCGGCGATCCACCGCCCCACCATCGCGTGCCGCCAAGTCACGGCATGGAAAAGCGGGATATAGCTGAGATACCAGCACCAGGCGGTCAAGACCGCGACGATGCCGAATTGCCCGGCCGAAAGGGCGTAGCGTTCGCTGAGCACGGGAGTCAGCGGCGTGTACGTCGCTTCGGACGGACGTGGATGGGCAGAGACGGTTTCCACGTGTTCGAGTCCTCAATAGGCAAAGAATCCCAGGGCGGGAAACACTCACCGGCCCAGGGCGCCACGAGTGCCGCCCAAGGCCCGTAGCGGGTCTTAAAGGGAAACCGGCAGCTGGCCGCTCGCGCGTTCGCATTCGACGTGCGCCCGACGGATCGCTGGTTCCTTCGAGCGTGATCGACGCTCAGTTCGCCGATTGTCGACGTTTTTCCGGTTGGTCCGGTCGCGGCGACTGGGCAAGATTTGACGCGTGAAGCCGCTTTAAAGAATGGGCCGTTAGCGACTCACGCCCAGCTAAGTGTGTGGGCGAATGCGAAGGACGCGATTGGGCGGCAAAGAAGACCGCCCGCGAATGGCTCGCAACGAATTCGGCGAGCCGTGCGAGATTTACCCGTTCAACTTCATTATGCGTCGGTGGCTAGTACCACGCGTCGCCACACGCGGACCCTTTAAGGCGTAATCGCGGCAATGGCGGCCGCCAATTCCAACAATTCGTTGAGGAGCGCGCCGCGAACGGTGGCCAGACCAGCAATCGTGCCGATGCCGACGAGTGTGAGCAGCAGCAGATACTCGACGAACACCCCGCCACGACGGTCGCGCCACAGCCGACGGATGTTCCACAGTGTTCGTTTCATGGCGTCCCCCCCCCCGTTCCGCATTGGCGACAATGCCCGCAGCTACGGACATGCAATGCCGTATCGGCGTCCCATCGCGGCGAAGTCAAAGTTTTCGCCAGAGACGCTAAACCCGAACACGTTCAGCAAATCCGGGATTGGGATCGCCGAGTACCGCACAATCACCCGCACCTCGACCTTGCCATCGCAGCCCGTGCGCGCGATCGCGCAAGGATTCACGATCTGGTCGCCGCGATACGTCACGGCGGCGTTGTCGTTCACGATGACCTGCACGTTGTTGCCCGTCTGCAAGCCGTACGTGCCCAGCACCTCGTTCACGGCCGCGATGGCCGTATCGACAACCGCATCGACAGCAGGCGGAGCCGCAGGCGGACAAGTCCCGGCATTCACCACGTCGTAAGCCGCACCGCGAACCTTGCTCGCCTCGCGGGCGCCTTCGATCGCCGCCTGCTTCACGCCACTTCGCACCATTAACAGCGTGGTGAAAAGAAAGGTGCCGAAGAGGGCGATAAGCAGAATCGGCAAGGCGATGATGGCTTCCAGCACCGCCGCGCCACGTCGCGGCGAGGCTCTGAGTCCCCCCCGTCTCATTTGTGCCGCATCCTGCCCCTCGGCGCTGTCGACTGTGGCCATACCGAGCTCTCCCGATCATCCCGAATCCGTGTGGCTCGCCGCCGCACGTATCTGGGCGTATCGACTCTAGCGGAAACTTGGCTTGAGCCGATAACCACGAGGAGCACCGGTATTTCGTGGGAACGCGGCGAACCGCGTTTCGGGAGGCGTCGATGGCGAAAATGTCTGGACCCGACACGCGACATGGGATGATCGTGTCGCGTCTTGCCCTGCCGACGGCTTGCTCTTTCGGGCGAGCGCGCACTGGAAAACGTCGCCTACGCAGCGCGGCGGTGGTGCTGGAAACGATCCTCGCCCTCCCGATCTTTGTCATCATGCTGATGGGCTTGGTGGAATTCGGGGTGCTCGTCGAAAACCTCCAATACGTGCAGGCGGCAAGCCGAGCGGGAGCGATGGTGGCATCGCGAATGGCTGCCGCCGACATTCACGCCAACCCAGGCGATTTACCAGTAGTGATTCTGGATGCGGTCAATGATGAATTGGAACGAATGCAAGTCGGCGCGCTGGCTCGACAAGTCCGGTTGCAAACCAACGTGACCGCCGCCGGCGCGATCGTCGTCCCGCCACCCGCCTTCTTCGCCTTCACGGGCGGTCAATCAGACGCTCCCGATCCCTACGTCGCCATCTCCGCACCTGCGGCGCCGGCCGGGGCGTATGTTCGCGTCACCGTGTTTGTCGATGTGCCTGACGTGACGCCGAACGTCTTGGCCACTTTCGGGCTCGACTTCCAAAACGAAGTCGTTCAGCAAACGACGACTTTTCCCTGGGCTGGACCATGAGCGCTGTCCATAGTTTCCATCCGCATCGTCCGCCTACTGTCGGGTTCCGATCGGCTTCGCGACATCGCCGAGCGGTCGCCACTTTATGGCTGATCCTGTTCCTGCCGGTGTTCCTCGTCGCCTTGTGTGTCATCGTGGACGTTGGCACCATCTGGCTGGCTCGCGCGGAACTAGAAGACGGATTGGAGGCGGCGGCGCTCGCGGGCATCGTTGCTTGGGAGGACGAGAACGATCCGAGAATCCTCGTGCCCGCCGCTGTGGCGCCCGCTCAAAACGCCGCGATCGCGATGGCGGCGGCCAACTCGGTGCGCGGTCAACCGATCGTCCTCGTGAATGGCGACATCGAGCTGGGACAAATCGCCGCGAACGCCGTCAACGGATTCGCGGTGCAGAACCCCGTCGGCGCTGCGGTGAACTTCGACTCCGCCATCAGGATCGATAAGTCCCTGAAAGTCCCTAGTCGAGCGATCCCCGGTGTGGAATACGACGTGCAAGCCGGCGTGGTCGCGGTCGCGCGTGGCGGCGATTACTACCTTCTGCCCTACCCTTAACGTTCCACTGCTTCTTTCCGCTACTTCTTCCCGAGTCGTCGTTGCGCGCGAAAGAATTCGGTCAACATGCGGCCGCATTCGTCGGCCAAGACGCCGCCGTAGACTTGGCAGCGATGGTTGAGCCTCGGGTCATTCAACAGCGAAAACAGCGAATCGACGGCGCCCGCCTTCGGGTCGCGGGCTCCGTAGACAACAACGGGAATCCGGGCTTGCAGGATCGCCCCGGCGCACATCGGACAGGGCTCCAACGTCACGAACAGCGCACAGTCTTCCAGCCGCCAATCGCCGATCGCGGCGGCGGCTTGCGTGATCGCGATCATCTCCGCATGCGCGGTGGGATCGCGGAGCTGTTCGCGCTGATTATGCGCGGCGGCGAGCACCCGTTCGCCGCGTAGAATCACCGCTCCAATCGGCACTTCGTTCTCCCGCAGTGCCTGGTCAGCCTCGCGCAACGCGAGCCGCATGAATTCCGCCAACGGGTCGTCGCCCTCGCCCGCCTTCCGACTCGTCGGCCATTCGCTCACCACGCCGATATTTCCTTATTCTTGCCCAATTTGCTTCCCGCCATCCTCGCCTACCGCCATCCTCGTTTACCGCCGAGCCGTAGGCGATGGCTCGGTTGGCGCCAAGAACTCGGTTGGCGCCGCGAATCCGCTCGCCACACGCCTACCCGCTTTGCGGCCGAGCCAGCGCCTTCGGCTTGGCGGTAAACGAACGTTCGCCATCCTCGTTTACCGCCATCCTCGTTTACCGCCGAGCCGTAGGCGATGGCTGGGTTGGCGCCACAAACTCGGTTGGCACCGCGAATTCGCCCACCACACGCCCTCCCGCCTTGCGGCCGAGCCAGCGCCTTCGGCTTGGCGGTAAACGAAGAGGGCTGAGCGGCTGGGCCCGCCACTGATGCGTTATACTCCGCCGCACGCCGCCGCGCCCTGGCCACTCGGTAACCAGCGGCGGCATCCGACGAGTTCCACATTTGCATTTGCACGCGAGCCTTTTC
>JBIKVL010000450.1:0-4560 GCA_044356875.1 Pirellulaceae bacterium
CGCTCCCACACTCGCGGCAGTGGCGCGGGCAAAGAAGCGGAACGGATCGCCGACCGTCGCGGAGAACGTATAAGTTGTGCGGTCGCCGATAAGCGGAAGATCGCCAGTGACCAACTCGTTGAAGGCTGGCAGAGCCTGCTCGCCGCGGCCCGCCAACCGCAGTTCCCCGGAAAACTCCAGCGGCGAATCCGATTCGCCCCGCACCACGAGCAAGTATTCTCCCGATGAATCGGGCGTGTAGGCGAAGTCGGTCCCAAAACAGTATTCGCCGAGGTTTCGTAACGCGGAACTATAGAGCGCGACGCGCCCCGAGCAGTCGTAGGTTCCGCTACCGTCAAAATATACGGTTTGTCCGGCGGTTAACGCGTATCGATACAGGGCGTCTTCCCGGCCCGGATCGAGTGCCTGCGACAGCGAGTCGCCGAGCAACTTGAGCGGTTGATCAGCCGTAGCGAGGACGCTGAAGAAGTAGGATGGCGTGCCGCCGAACTGGATGGATTCGACCTTTACGGTATGCACACCCGCCTTCAGCACGACAAATGGGTGCGATTCGAAATTATAGAACTGGTTGGCAATCGTGGTGCCGTTCGAGTCGGTGATCGCCAATCGCACGTCGCGACTGCCGCGATCCAGGTACAGAACATCGCCCAGGGAAGCGTTGAAGGTGTAGGTGCGAATCTCACCCGGCTCGGCAATCATTCCCGTCACGGTTTGCCCCAACTCGATCGAGGCGGTCACGGTATCGGGCGTAATCAACTTAAAAGAAAACGGCGCCACATCCGTTGGCGAATTGTTCTGCATTGCGATCGCATACTCGCCGCTGTATGGCAGCTCAGCAATCCAATTCGTGGTAATGGGATTGTTGAACAGGGTTTGACCATTGACATCAAGAAGCCGCCAGTACGCACTCGAGTTTTCAGGAGCGCCATCGAAAAAAATCGACTGGCCGGCCGTGGCGCTAAAGCGGAACAGCCGCGTGGTCCGGTTGGTATCGAGGGTTTGGCCATTGCCGATGAGCGTATCGAGCGGCGAGTTTGCAAGGTCGGAGAGCCGCCGCAGGGCAAACGAGTAGTTTCCGGTCCGGTCCACCGTTCCGGAGATGCGAAGCTGGTACGTCCCCGTATCGCGCAGTTCGATCATCGAGGAATCGGATGTCACCGTGTCGGACCAAAGCTGCAAGCCGCCGGGGCCAACCAGAGTAGCGAGTAGCTCCTGTCCCATCGGCGCGTTGCCGACGTAGCCGAGGCTGTCGAAAAACAGATGGTCGCCGGCCGTGGCCTCAAAGGTGTATACGTCGAACTCGCCGGGCTCCGAAATCGCCGCCGAAATGGGATTCCCGAGCGTCAAATTCGCAGCGCCATCCGTCGGCGTGACTAACCGGAATTCGTAGAAGTACGGACTGTCGGGCTGCGTTGACCAATAATTGATCTCGCCGTTGATCCGCAACGCGTATTCGCCGGTTGCAGGCAAGGTGATGCGGCCTTCGTTGGCGAGCGTGAACGAGTTGAAAAGCTGTTTTCCGGCGGGAGTAAAGACTTGATAGCTCAGGAATCCCCCGGGAGTATGCGCGAAGAGACTGTCCAAGAAAACCGCTTGGCCAGCTTGGCCATCAAAGCGGTAGATCTGTGTTGAGCTCGCGGGATCCAGGTTGATCCCTGGATTCCACCGAAGCGCGATGCGATTGTCGCCAAACCCCTCTTCATACTGGATGCGAATCGGATAATCGCCGGGCGCGAGCGGCCCGCTTGGCCCGGTGATTCCGCAACAGCCGCGACCCCAGTTGCCCGCTAACAACTCGGAGGCCTCGAACTGCCCATCCAGATCCCGATCGACCCACAGTCGGCTGCCATCATCGCTGTCGAGGAACAGATAGGTGTTCGCGGCGGCAACGCGGATAAGGCCGTCCCATTGAACCGAGAAAAACTCCCAGTTGGCGTCGTTGCCGTTGGTCAGGCCGACATCGCTGCGAGTTCCCCAGGTCGGCGTGTTGAAATCGATCCGGCCATCGTTGCGGGTGCCCGCGACCGTCCGTGATTGCCGCCAATCCAGTTCGTCCACGCCCCGCAAGTTGGCGTCGACGTAGCTGCCGGTGAGCGACAAGAAGGCGCTGGCGGGAACGACGCTGGCCCCGCCTCCGACGGCCGTATCCAGGGCGATCTTGGGCTGATCATCGATATTGAGCATTCGGAAGGAAACTTCCGTGTCCCGGCTCCCCGTGAACCGTAGTATATAAGTGCCCGTTTCGACCGCGTTATGAAATAGTCCGCCGACGTTGCCCTTCGCATCGTAGTAGTTATAGTTGCTATAGCGGTTTTCGATCATTAGTCCGGATGGAGACAGCAATTCCACCCAGTCATACATCGGCGCATCGACGGTTACGCCGTCGAGCATGAATCGCTGTCCCACCGAAGCTTGGAATGAAAACAGCAGATCGCCGTCGTCGACATACAGCGGTTCCCGCACCAGCTCGCCAAAAGCGATCGGGATCACGGTCGGACGCTTCGTAAATTCAAGCACGAAGGGTTGCGGGGCCGCATTGCCCGCGCGGTCGGCGATCGCCGCCCCTTCCACCTCCAAACGGTACATTCCCGCGACGAGCTCGCCGGTCGGCTCCACCACCAACTGGCGCCCGCTCGAGCCGCTCAAATCAAGATTCGTGACACGCACGTCGTCGCTGGTGCCGAACGTGTTGTCCGGTCCCAGCGCGACAAGGTGGATGCGGGAGGCGAGCAACCGGGTCGGATCCAGGTCTTCGTCGAAACGTACCGAAATGGCCGGCAGATTCCGCCGCTTCGCGCCCTCGGTCGGCGAGGAAAAAACGCCGACAGGGGGAAATGTGTCCGGGACCAACTGAAACGTGAGCGGCGCGGACAGCGTGCTGTTTCCACCGATGTCGACCGCACGGCCGCGCACGCTGACGGACGTCGCGCCGCTGGCGAGCGTCGGCGTGGCGAATCGCAGGGTGAACGGATACGCCAGATCGCGGCCCACGGACACGCCATCCACCAACCACTCGACGAATTCCACCTGCACATCGTCCGTGACCGTGGCTTCGACGGCCACCGACGAGCCTTCTTGAATCTGCCGACCGTCCGTGGCCGGATCGCGATCGATAGATTCTGAGCCAAGCGTGATCGTCGGCGCGACGCCGGCCGTGTCGGCCCCCGCGAAATTCAGGATTTGCAAACCTCGGTTGGTGGCGGCGATGAACGCCAACCCCGAGCCAACGGATACGCCTTGCGGCAAACCGGGAACGGCGAAACGAGTTAGGTTCGCGGACGTATCGGTCGGGTCCGAAACGTTGACGATGTCGGCGTTGCCGCCTTGACCGCCATTGTCGCCCACCAACACAGCCAATCCCGATCCGCCGACCGCGATCGCGCGCCCCATCAGGCCCGCGTTGTCCACGCCGCTTAACAGCGCAAGGTCATCCGGATTCGCGAACGACACCGTGGCAAAACCACCCTGAAAATCCGCGCCGGTGCCCACATAGGCGATACCGCCTCCGAAAAAGAGTTTGCCGGCGGATGAGGGCAGGTTGAGCTGATCGCGCAGCACGAGCCCCGAAGCGTCGATTGCGTAGGAATAGATCCGAGGACGCGGGTCGACCAACGCCAAGCGATCGCCATCGATGGCGATGTCGACGATAGCGTAGGCGGGTGTCGCGACCGTTGCCACCAACGCTTCGCTGGCGATATCGACCACATAGATCGTGTCATAACCGGCAACGTAGGCGAATCCGTCGCGCACCTCCACTCGCTGCAAACTGCTCGATGGAATCGTCAGCGAGCCGAGCGATTCGGGATTGGTCGGGTCGGCCAGATCGACGAAGAACAACTGGCTGCCACCCCCCGTCAATACAGCGATCCGCAACGCGGGATCATAGGCCACATCGCGAATATCATCGGGCAGATTGATGCGACCGATGCTCGTGGGCGAAAGGAGTTGGGTGGTGTCGACCACATCCAGTCCATAGGAGCCGGTGGCCACAAGCGCGAGCGTACGAGCGGGGTCGGTGGGGGATTGGATCAGCACGGCTTCACTCGCTTCGCCGGGGAGATCGACGCCGGCGACAACGCCATTCGGCAGGCCGCGTCCGCCGGTCGGATCGAGTCCGAGTTGCAGTTCGCGCAGATCGGACAGGCCGTCGCCATCGCTATCGCTGCTCGAGATCCGCGTGCCCACCACAAACTCGACGTCGTCTGGCAGGCCATCGCCGTCACTGTCAACCGCGCGTGATTGTCGCATGAGCACGGGCGCTCCGCCGGTCGCGCCCGAGGCCGCGCTGCGGAAGTTTGTTTGACCGAATCGCATACTTCCCGGCTGGAAGAGGCTCACGGTCACATCGAGCGACTCGCCCAGGAACGCCTGGACATTGCCGTCCGCCGCGTAGCCGCGGACCACGCCGCGGCTCGATTCGTACACGAAGTACGTCGGCTCGGGCGCGGACGGCGTCGAACCGTTCATGGCCAGCGTGTCGGCTTGGGAACGCAATTCGCTTAAATCGCGTTGCACGGCGCTGTCGTAATCGCGGATCGCGTTCGCGTAGCTTTCGAGTTT
>JBIKVL010000009.1:0-15682 GCA_044356875.1 Pirellulaceae bacterium
TGCGCTGCAGAAAGCGGACAGCGGACCACGGAGTGGTCCGCGACTATGGCGCCTCGTTCGGTGACACTCTTTGGTTCGGGGCGAGCGGTCAGCAAGCGAGGGGACTCCTGCCGCATTCGCCGGCGAACCGGCCGCTGGCGCGGCTCGGCTGATGAAACGAATGCCGGCTCGATCGTTACAAGAACGGGCTAGCGTGCGGCTGGCGGGATGGTTAGCCGCACGACACGCGGGTCGCGGGTCGCCACCGCAAGCTCGACGCCGTCCGGCGAGTAGGCGAGCGCGAACGCCGGCGCTTGCGGCAACTGCTGATGGAACAGCGGTCCGCCACTGCTGGCGTCCCACACCACCACATGGCCTGAGTAATCGACCGTGGCGAGCCGATTGCCCGCCGGATTGAACACCAGCTTGTAGACCGTGTCGTTGTGACCTTCCACGTTGCGGGTCCTCAATAATGACGATCGCTGGAAGGACTGCCAAACTCGGTCCGATCCACCCGTGAACAATTGGCTCGAATCGGCCGAATAAGCCACCGTATGCTGCCGGCCGGCCACGCCCACGGCAAGTTTTTCGAGCGGCTTGAGCTCGGGATCCCACAGCCGGATCGTCGCGTCCGCGCTGGCGGTCGCCAGTTCCTTGCCCGACGGCGCGAAGGCCACGGCGTAAACCGCTCGTGGATGCGCCTCGACGGTGAACGTCGGCTTGCCCGCTTCGATATCCCACACTACGGCCTTGCCGTCACCGCCGCCGCTCGCCAACCGCTTGCCATCAACGCTGAAGCCGAGCGAGTACACGGGCCTCGAATGTTCGGCGCCGGTCCAACGCGCCGTTGGACTCGCGCACATCCAGCTTCGCAACTGCTGGTCGGCATGGGCCGAGTAAAGCGTGCGTTGATCGGGACCGAGCGCCATCCGCACCGCGGGAGAAGCCGGTCCTTTGAGTTCCATGAACGAACGCAATTCGAGCATGTCACCCGACTTTTCGAACCGCAAATGGCGGATCACGTTGTCCGCCGTCGACACCAGCACGCGCTGACCATCGGCCGAGACTTCAACCGCCGTGACGGCAGCGGGAAGTTTGAGCTCTGTAAGCCGCTTGCCGTCCGCTCCGGTCCAGGCCCGCACGAAGGTGTCATCCCCGGCGACAACGACCCGGCCGTCGGCCGAAGCGGCCAACCCTTTGACGCCCACGGTGGAACCCGCGAAGTCCCGCGGCGCTGCGAGCATCGCGGGATCCCAAGCGCGAATCAGCTTGTCGGCCCCGCCGGTGAACAATCGCTTGCCGTCGGCCGTGATCCGCGTTTCGACCACGTTGCCCTCGTGAGCCTTGAAGGCCATCCGAGCGGCGATCGTCCACCGCGCGACCGACTTGTCCGCGCTGGCCGATACGACTCGTTCCCCTTGCCCGTCGAAGACGACGGCGGTGGCGATGGCCGTGTGGCCGGCCCAACGCTGCAGTTCCTTCGCGAAATCAGCCGGCATCGCCGGCGCCACCGGCGCCTCGGCGGCAACCTGCCAAAGCCTCACGAAAGTGTCTTCGTGAGCGCTTACCAACCGAGTGCCCGCCGCGTTCCAGGCGAGCGACCGAACCGTGCTCGGCGTCGCCCAGGCGCCAAGCACCGCGATTTCCAGTGGAGGCGGTGGAGCGGCGGCCGGCGCGGTTGCGGCAGGCGCAGGTGCGGCAGGCGCGGCAGGCGGCACGCCCGGCGCCGCCTCCGGCTTCGCGGCGGGGACGGCGGCGAGCGGTTTGTCCAACGACCAAACGCGGATTTGCCCGTCGCCGCCAAAAGCGGCCACTCGACGGCCATCTGGCGTCGCCGCCAGGGACGTCAGCGACGCCGGACTGCCGATGCCATGAGCCAACCAGCGGCCGGTCTTGGCATCCCACAATCGCAAGCTTTTGTCCGAACCGATGGTCACCAGCAAGCGACCGTCGGCGACATAGGCGACACCCGTCGTAGCCCCCGGATGTCCCGTGATCAGCCGATAGCAGGACGGATAAAGCGTTCGAACTTGATTGTCCGCGGAAGCCACCCACAGCTGTCGGCCGTCGGCGCTGAACGCCAAGTCGGTGGCATTGGCCCCGAGGGCGATATCTTCCAGCAATACCGGCGGATCTTGTCCATAAACCCGCACTCGCTGATCGACGCCCGCGACGGCCAGTCTTCCGTCCACGGACAAAGCGATGGCGGCGACTCCGGCCGGCGTGTTCAAGGCGGGAAGGGCGGCGCCATCGGCCATTCGCCAAAGCGAAATACTCGCGTAAGCGGCGCCGACCTGACCACCAACCGCCAGTAGGGCGCCGTCGGGTCGAACCGCGATACAGGTGGGCGGAACGGGATGTTGGGTGAGGCTCTTGGCGAGCGTTCCATCCCGATTCCAGAGCTTCACCGTCCGGTCTTCGCCGCAGGTCACGATTTGTTTGCCATCGGGAGTCCAGACGGCGGTCAGCACCTTGGCGGCGTCCGCCGACCACTGCTTCGCGACCACCTCGCGCTCGACTCGCACCCCGCCTTCCGTGAGCGACCAGTGGGGCCGGCCACCGTTGGCGAGCGCCAAGCCAGCGAGCGTTCCGCCCGAGGGCCAATGCTGCAGTTCGCGGCCGCTAGCGAATTCGAACAAACGCACCAGCGGCTCGTCCCCCGCCGTGGCGAATCGCGCTCCGTCCGCCGCTGCCACGAGACGTCGAATCGGCGCCGGAACCGTCACAGCGCCGACGAGCACGCCGTCGGCGACGTTCCACACCCGCACCGATTTGTCGGCCGAAACGGCGGCGACCCGTGTTCCATCGCCGGAAACCGCGACGCCCGTGACGGCGTCGGTTGGACCGGCAAACGACCTCGGCGACTGTCCGGTGGCGAGCGTCCATTGCCGCACCGTTTTGTCAATTCCACCGCTGATGACGCTCTGTCCGTCAGGCGTGAACGCGCTGCTGGTCGCCGCTCCCGTGTGGCCGGTGAGCACGCGTTCGAGCCGCGTCGAACGCGTCTCCACCGCGCCGCTGGGCGTGAGCACCGCGAAATGGAGCGGCGTGGGATTGGCGGCTGGAGCGGACGCTCCAGCCGGCGGAGCGGGGGCGGCCAACGCGGCGATCGCGACCACGTCCGAAGCGGCAGCGGCATTCGGCGCAGCGGCATTCGGCGCGGCGGGCGCGTTGGCCGCGGCGGCGGCGAGCGGACCGATCGGGCCCGCTTCCACGAATCGACCGGTCGCGGCGACGAACACCGAGTATTCGCGGGCGCTGGCGGCGATCACGCGGGATTGGTCCGTCGAGTAAGTCAAGGTGGTCGCCGGGACGGGGAGCGGCAGTTTGCGTTCCTGCTGGCCGTTCGCCGTGAGCCAGAACACCAGTTGGTTGTCGCGGGTGAGGGCGGCCGTCTGCAGGCCGTCGCGCCGCAGCGCCAGCGCCGCCACGTCGAACTCGCCGCCCGCCATCGTGGCGATCACGCGACCTTGCAAGTCATACACCTTGACCGCCTTGTCGGCGCCAGCCGTGATCAGATGCTGGCCGTTGGGCGACCAGAGGACGCGAGTCCAACCGACCGGATGGGCAGGAAAAGCGGCGACGGCCGACATGGTCTGTTTGGCGATCGCCAAGTCACGGGTCACATACACGACCGTGGCGTTATCCGCGCCGAAGTGGGCGACCGCCGGAGCGGCCGCGTTGGCCGCCGCCGCGTTGGGCGCCGCTGCGGCAGCAGGAGTTACAGCCGGCGCGGCAGCAGGAGCGGCCGCGGCAGCATCACGACCGGGAACTTTAGGGGCGGCGGGCGCGTCGGGCGAGGCGAGCGGTTCGAGCAGTTGCAGGACGCGGCCGGTGGCGATGTCCAAGATCCGCACCGAGCCCTCCTCGTCGGTGATGGCCGCCCGCAGGCCATCGCGGGAAATACGCACGCCAACCGCTTGAGTGGGCAGCGGATAGGTGGCGGTGATTTGGCCGGAAGCCAACGCCCAAACCCGCAGCTGTTTATCGCGGGCGGTGGCCAACACCTTCTGGCCGTCGGGGCTAATCGCCACGGACGTCACGGCATCGGCCGCGCCACCGCAAGCCCGCACGGCGGCGCCGCTGGCGATATTCCAGAGTCCGACCGATTTGTCGCGGCCGCCAGCGGCGACAGTGGTCGCGTCGATGGAAAACGCCACGCTGGCAAGCGGCTGGGGACTGGCCGCGATTTTGCGGATCGCGAGCAGTTTTGCGATTCGCACTTGGCGGTCCTCGGCGCCGACGACGATCGATTTGCCATCGGGCGTGAACGCCACGCCGCTCGGCAAGGTCGCCCCGAGGTCGAAATCTTCGACCAGTTCACCGGCGGCTGTCCAGACGCGAATCGCGCCATCGGCAAGGCTCGCGGTAAAGCGCTGTCCATCGGCGGACCACGCGATGCCACGAATGGCGGCGGGCAGATTGGCGGTGGTTGGACCGGCGGTTCCACCCGCCAGCGCGAACTGACGGATCGATTTGTCGCCGCAGCCGACGAGTACCGTCTTGCCGTCGACGGTGAGTGCGAATCGTTCGATCGGAGCGCCAGCGGCGAACGACGCCAGCGGTTTGCGATCGGCCAATTGCCAGGTTTTGATCGCGCCGTCGCCATGGGCGGTGACCAGCGTGGACGTCGCTGTGACAATCGCCATTCCCACGACCGGCGCCCCGCTATCCAGCGTCGCGATTTCCTTCTTCTCGGCGATGTTCCAGACCTTGATCTGGCCATCCGCGGCGCCGGAGAGCAGGGTTCCGTCCGGGGCGTAAACGAGCGCTTGCACGGCAGCCGCGTGGCCTTCCAGCGCCGCCGCCTGCTGACCATCGGCGAGATTCCAAACGCGAATTTTTTGGCCAGCATCGGCGGTGGCCAGTTGCTGCACGTCGCCGCGCCACGCCAACGTGCGGATCGGCTGTTCGTGGGCGAGGGTCCAGCCGGGTGCGCCATCCACCATGTTCCACAGCCGCACGGCTTTATCGGCGCCCGTCGTGGCGATCGTGGCTCCGTTGGGTGAAAGGATCACATTTTCCACAGCGCCCGTGTGGCCCGCGAGCACTCGCGGAGCGGCGGGGACGTCCCACACGCGGAGCACGCCATCATCGCCCACGGACACCCAAGGGGCGGGTCGCGGCGGAAAAGCGACGCCGCGTGCCGCGCCCGTATGAGCACGCAGACGAAGCGCGAGAACACCGTCGACCGCGCTGCGGACGGAAACTCCGCCGCCAGCGTCGGCCACCGCCACCGCGAGATTGTCCGCGGAAACGGCGACAGCGGTGGCCACGGCGGCCCCCGCGTCCACTTGATACAGCAAGTTGCCGGTCGCGACTTCGACCGCGCGAAGTTTGCGGTCGGCGTTCACCACGAAAGCGCGCAGGCCATCCGCCGATGTCGTCAGCGTTTCCGCCGTCGTCGGCAGCTTGGCGACTGTCTGCACAGGCTGGAAGGGCAGTTGCCAAACTCGGACCATGCCGTCGCTGCCCGCCGAGGCCACCTGCGTGCCACCCGTGTGGTACGACAGTCCGGTCAACTCGCCTTCGTGCGCTCTCAGTCTCGTGAGTGGCGCCCCTTGGCCGGCGCCAGCGACGCTCAGCCGACCAGAGGCGTCGCCCATGGACAATTCGCCGCCGTCCGGACGCAGCGCGATGGCGGTCGGCCGGCCGGCGACGGTCAAGGGGGCGCGAAGCGGCTTGCCGTCGGCGACCGTCAGCCAGTGAATCGCGCCGTCGGCTTGGCCCGCCGCGATCGCCAGACCGTCTGCCGATGTGGCCAGCGGCAGAGGAGCTGGTGGAGCGGGAGGGGCTGGTGGAGTAGCCGGCGCAGCCGGAGGCGCGACCGCGAGCGGCGCGGCCGCTTTCGCGGGTGGCACGATCGTTTGAGCGGTGACATCCCAGCGCCAGACGCGCACCTCACCGTCGGCGGTCGCGGTGGCGGCGAGCGGGTCGCGAGGGCTGAGGCCCACGCTGGCGACCGCTTCGGGACCGCCCCAGAACCAGCCGGCGGGCGAGCCGTCGCCGAGGTTCCAGCCGCGCACGAGGCCGGTTTGATCGGCCGCCCAAACGCGGGCGCCATCAACGCTGAGCGACAACGCGGTCACGGCCGATTTTTTCGGCGAAGGCCATTGATGGCGGACTTTCTTGGCAGCCACATCCAGCACAACAATCGTCCCCTCGGGTTGGCTCGCGACGAGTGTCTTGCCATCGGCGGAGACCGCGACCAGGCCAGCGGCGGCGGGCAACCCGGCGAGCGGTTCGAACGGGGCAGGGGGAGCGTTCCACAATTTCACCAAACCGTCGGCTCCGGCCGACAACCAGCCCGGGCCTTGCGGGTCGCGGGCGACGGCGGTGATCGCCGCCAAGTGAGCGCCGACCGGCGGCTGAACCGCGCCGTCGGCCGTGGACCAAGCGGACAGGTCGCCAGCGGCGTCGCCGAGCACCACCCAGCGTCCATCGCCGGATGAGGCGATCGGTCCGGGGCTGGCCGGAAGTTTGTCCACGGTCCGCGCGAGCTTGCCGTCGGCCGTCGTCCAGCCGCGAAGCGTGCGGTCATTCGACACGCTCCAGGCGGTCTTGCCGTCGGGCGAAAGTGTCACTCGCAGAGCCGGCTGCGTATGCCCGGCTAGCGTTTGTGGAGTTGGCGTGAGGTTCCAGAGCCGAATGGTTCCGTCGGCGCCGGCGGTGGCGAATTCGGCCGCCTTGGGGTGGGCGGCGAGTCCCAGGATGGCGCCGGTGTGGCCGCTATGCGCGCTCATCGGCACACCGTCCGCGACGTTCCAAACCTTGAGTCCACCCGCTTCTCCCGACGCGATCAGCCGCGAATCGTCGGCGGAGAAAGTCACGGACGTGATCCGGCCGGGGCCTTCGGCCATCGTCCGGATGTTCTTACCGTCTGTTGACTGAAACAGCAGCGCGCGGCCGTCGACACCGCCGCTGGCGAACAACTTGCCATCATGCGAGACGGCCACTGTCGTTGCCGCGTCGTTGTGGGCACCGAACGGTTGCGGCGGAACGGGCGGCCATTCCACCTGGCGCACCCAGCCGTCTTGGCCGCCCACATACAACGACTTTCCGTCCGGAGCGACGGCGAAACTGCTGGCAGGTGGCGTGAGCACGGTGCCGACAAGTTGTCCATCGGCCAGTTTCCATTCGCGCAGTCCGCCATCGCCGCCGAGCGAGAAGACGGTACCGGCCGACTCGAGCAACGCGGCGCCGACGAGCGGCGCTGTCGTGCCCGTGAAATCACGCGCCGCCGCTTTGGTCTGGCTGTCCCACCACCGCAATGTGCCGCCAGCGTCTCCCGTAAGCACGTAGCGCCCGTCGGCCGAGACCTGAATCGCGGTCGGAGCGGCTGGAATGCCGGCCCATTCGTTCACTGGGTAGGGTCGGCTGAAATCGAAGTATTCGACCGCTCCGCGCCGCGTGCCAGTCGCGAAAGCGGCTCCTGACGGAGCGATCGCCAACGAAAGCACGGGGTCGGCGCCCGAGGCGATTCGCGCGACTGGCTGCCCCGACGTTCGGTCCCAGAGGCGGACCGAGCCATCAACGCCGCCGCTCACCAGCAACCGGCCGTCGGGCGAAAATCCCACGGCGTACACAGGGCTGGTATGGCCTTCGAGAAATCGCAGTTGGGGCTCAGGGGCCTGGCCTCGTGCGACGGACGCGGTACCCATTGCGATACTGAGGGCGGCACCGATAGCGATACCGAGAGCTGCGCAGAGGGCGGCACCACGAGCGGCGCCGCGAGCAGCACCGCACGCGACGAGCCCTTGAAACGGCTGGGCCGCGGTCGTGTGGCGGACGGAAAACGGCAGCCGTCTGCCAATTCGGAGCGAATGATCAACGTTCATCGATGCTAGCCTCCTCGTGGCGAGAAGTATCGTTGACCGCGAAGGGCCCCGCAAGCCGCAGGGCACGCGAACCTGCCGTAGTCGAGCGTTGCGGCGGGGTATATAACGTGGGCTCTTTCGCGCTGGCGTGGCGTCGTCGGACGGTTTCGGGAAGCGAGGGTGGGCATGTCGGAAGAACGGAAGTTGAGTCCGGTCGAAGGGATCAAGGTCAACAGCGAGTTCCTTCGCGGACCGATCGGCGGCGAACTGGTGGACGGCAACGCCTGTTTCGGCAAGGACAGCGAGGTGCTGCTGAAGTTCCACGGCACCTATCAGCAAGACGACCGCGACGCGCGCCTGGCGCCGAAGACGGACTCCGCGGGCGGCAAGGCCTATATCTTCATGGTCCGCACGAAGATTCCTGGCGGACGTTTGACGGCGTCGCAGTTGCTCGCGCAACTCGATCTGGCGGATGAACTGGGCAATACGACGCTGCGCTGCACGACGCGGCAGGGGTTGCAATTGCACGGCGTGCTGAAGTCGAACCTCAAGGCGGTGATCCAGCGGATCAACGAAGTGCAACTGTCGACGCTCGGCGCCTGCGGCGACGTGAACCGCAACGTGATGTGCTGTCCCGCGCCCTACTCGAGGCCATGCTACGCCGAGACGCAGCGGCTGGCCGATGCGATCGCGGCCCATCTGGCCCCGCGTTCAACGTCGTACCACGACATTTGGTTGACCGACATCGCGACGGGCGAGCGCGAGTTGGTTGGCGGCGGGGATCCGGATGGGTACGACGTAGAGCCGATTTACGGCAAACATTACATGCCGCGGAAATTCAAGATCGCGATCGGCTTTCCCTTCGACAATTGCGTCGACATGTACGCCAATGATCTCGGCCTGATGGCGATCGTGAAGGACGGTCACGTCGTCGGCTACAACGTGCTTGTGGGCGGCGGTCTTGGAGTGACGCCGTCGGCGAAGAAGACGTTTCCGGCGCTGGCGAAACGGATGGCGTTTTGCACGCCCGAGCAGGCGCTGGACGTGGTCACGGCGGTGGTGAAGGTGCAACGCGATTTCGGCAATCGTGAAGACCGGAAGACGGCCCGTCTGAAATACGTGATCGCCAATTGGGGATTGGAAAAATTCAAGGCGAAGGTCGAGGAGTATTTTGGGGCTCCGCTGCCACCTCCCACCGACGATGACGTCCACGATTTCAACGACCATCTGGGCTGGGATGAGCAAGGGGATGGCCGATGGTTCTACGGCCTGAACATCGAGAATGGCCGCATCAAGGACGACGACAAGATCCAATTGAAGTCGGCCATCCGCGAGATTTGCCAACGCTTCTCGCCCGCGATCCGCTTGACCTCGCACCAAAGCATTTTGTTTTGCGACCTGGCGGCCGCGGACCGGGACGCATTCATCGAGGTGCTGACACGGCACAACGTGACGCTGTCCGAGACGGTCTCGTCGGTGCGGCGTTGGTCGATGGCCTGTGTCGCATGGCCGACATGCGGACTGTCGATCACGGAAGCCGAGCGCTCGCTGCCGGGGATCATTGATCAACTGGAAGTTGAACTCGCCCGCCTCGGGTTGGCCAAAGAACGTTTCACCGTGCGCATGACCGGCTGCCCGAATGGGTGCGCTCGCCCTTACAACTCGGACATCGGTTTGGTGGGCCGCGCTAAGGGCAAGTACACGATTCTCGTCGGCGGACGCCTTCTAGGCGACCGGCTCAACTTCCAATACCAGGACATGGTCCCGGAAGAGGATGTCGTGGCGACGCTGCGGCCGCTCTTGACGTACTACAAACAGCACCGGCAGGAAAACGAAACGCTCGGCGATTTCTGCCACCGCAAGGGCCAAGAGGATCTCGCCGCCTGGGCCGCCCAGTTAAACGCGTAACTCGCGTTGAAGTCTTCCCGCTATTTCGAGCGGCCGAAGCAGACCAAGCACATGTCGTCTTCTTGCGGCGCGTCCGGGCCCATGTTGCTGCGGACGTCCTCGACGAGTCGTTTGCCGAGCTGGGCGGGGCTGTCGGACGACTTGCTCACGAAGGCGCGGATGCGATCGGTGCTGTATTGATCGCCGCTGGGAGCGCACGACTCGTTGATGCCGTCCGTATAGAGCACGAACAGTTCGCCCGGATTGATCGTCGTTTCGACGATCTCGTAGTCGGAATCTTCCATCAAGCCGAGCGGGAAGCCGCCGTTGCCGTCGCCCGGTTCCTCGACTTGGCCTGACGAGCGGCGGACGATGGGCGCCATGTGGCCGGCGCTCATCACCCACAACTTGTGGCTACGCGGATCGAGCACCACGAGCACCATCGTGATCAGTTTCTCGATGCCTAGGGCCGTGATGCGGTTATTGAGCCGCGCGAGAGCAGCGGAAAGATCCGGTTCGGAAACAAGGCTGTAGCGGGCTTCGGCGGACAGCTTCGCCATCAACAGCGCCGCGGCGATCCCGTGCCCCACAACGTCCGCGACGATGATCGCCAATCGGCCATCGCGCAGCGGAATGTAATCGAAATAGTCGCCGCCCACGAACTCCGCCGGCTGATAGTAATGGAAAAACTCGTAGCCCGGGAAATCGGGCGAGGCGTCCGGGAGAAAACCCTTTTGCACTTCGCGGGCCAGTTCCAGGTCGCGTTGCAACGCCTTCTGACGGAGCGCTTGGTCGTAAAGCTGGGCGTTGTCGATCGCGATCGCGGCCTGCGACGCGATACTGGACATGATTTCCAGATCGTCTTGTTTGAACCGCGCCCGCTGGTCGACCGTGTCGATCTGCAGGACTCCGAACGCCTTGCCCGCGCTGTCGATCAGCGGCGCGCACATCGCGGACCGCAACCGCAGATCGGCCACGCTTTGGCTGTTGGAAAACGCCGAATCGTTCGCGGCGTCGGCCAGCAGCACCGCTTCCTTCGAATCGATGACGCGGTTGACAATCGTGCGGCTGATGCGGATCGTCTCGTCCTGGTTGTCTCGGCGCGTTTTGGTCCACCGCGGGATCAGTTGTCCATTGTCCGACTTCAAGACGATCAGTCCCCGGTCGGCCTGCAGGAAAATCTTGAAACAGCTATTGAGCACCTGCGGCAAAACTTCATCGAGCGCCAAGGTCTTGGCGAGGCTCTGGGTGATTTCCAGCATCGCTTGCAGCCGCGTCTCGGGGCTGGAAGTGACGTGCAGAGGAAGGCGGCTAGACGAGACATCCAAACGACCCATGACCGTGGACGAACCGACGCCTTGCGGCTCGAAGATCTCGCCCGCCGGCCATTGCCGCGTCGCTTCGCGCCCCGACGGCGCTGTCACGGTGGGCGCGGCAGCCGACGAGAGTGGCTCCACACTGGCATGAAACACGTACTCGATGTCGCAAATCTTCACCCGATCGCCATCGATCAAGCGGCGACGTTCTTGATCCGCGAGCGGTCGATCGTTCACGAACGTTCCGTTGCGGCTTTTCAAATCCTCAATAAAGAAATCGCCGCCCGTTTGCGTTACTTTGGCGTGCTGTCGGCTCACCGATCCGGTCGTGATGACAATCTGGCACTCGGGGAGCCGCCCCATGACGCATTCCGTGCCGGTCAGTTCGTGTTTGCGGTTGGCCTCCGCGCCGCTCGCGACGATGAAGTGGGCCATGATGGAAACCCGCCACTGGCGGGACCTAGATTGCGTAGATATTGTCGTCCCGAGTGTACTGGCGACAAAGCCGCGCCGTCAACCAAGTCGACCTAGCCGCTGAAGAGAAGTCACGGACTGCTCTAAAAAGGGGGGTATGCGGGCTTGCCCACCCCCTCTGCTTCCGTTCGCCCCAACTTGACACCTGATACGCCGGCCGATACCTTTTGTTTCGCCATCAATAAGTTGAATTCTGCGACAGCCTTGCATGGTTCCGCCGTAGTCACCCAACGCAACGCGTTGGTGCTCACTACGGGTGGTGCGGATCCTAGCAAGGCTGTGTGATTTTCCAGGCCGGACAATCACAGGGTGGAATCGGCAGTGAACCACGTCGGCGTAGCGACAACGCGCGGAGGCCAACGCTTAGCGGGCAACGTTTTGTCGCCAAAACGCGTGGCCGCTGGGACGGCATGACGCGGCGGAGCAAGGTATGGCCGAACTACGGCTCGAACGGGTGTCTAAACAGTACGACACCGCGAGCTGGGGAGTTCGTGCCCTTGACCTGCTAGTTGACGAGGGCGAATTGGTCGCGGTGGTTGGGGCGAGTGGAAGTGGCAAGACCACGCTGTTGCGATTGATTGCGGGATTGGAACAACTCAGTGACGGCGACATCTTCATAGGAGGTCGGCAAGTCACCAGCGATCCGCCTTGGAAGCGGGATGTTGGATTGGTGTCAGAGGCTGCGGCTTTGATGCCGCAGTTGACGGTTGAAGAGAATTTGGATTGGAGTCGGCGCCAGCGAAAACGGCGTTCAGAGGATCAAGCTTCAGGCGATCAAGCTTCAGGGTATCAAGCTTCAGGCGATAGTGGGGGTAGCGGCGAACTGTCTGCGGCGAGAATCGCGGAAATGCTCGGGTTGAACGGAGTGCTCGGTAGACGGCCCGCCGAACTGTCGGCTGGCCAGCAGCAACGAGTCGCCCTGGGACGAGCATTGGCGTCGCGACCCAGGGTGATGCTACTGGACGAGCCGTTGGGGAGAATTGATGGACCAGGGCGACAGTCTCTGGCATGGGAACTAAAGCGGATTCAGCAGTTGACGCGGACCACTTGGGTCTACGTCACGCATGATCGGCAGGAAGCGGTTACGGTGGCGGATCGTGTGGCGGTGCTGCACGAAGGCCGCTTGTTGCAGGTCGGCACTGACGCCGAACTGCGGAGACGGCCGAGCCATCTGCGGGTGATGGCTTGGTGGTGGGATGGTTGGTTGAGCGGTTTGGCGGGCCAGTGCGAGGTGGTGAATGTGGATGGGCAGGTGGCTACCCGGTTTCGGGCACCGCAACTGCCGGAAAGCGGTTTGCCGCTGCCTTCGGGCCTTCCAGCAACCGCCCGCCCGCTGTGGGCGGTGTGGCCGGCGGATCGAGTACGAGTGAATTTGGCGGAGCAGGCGTCGGAACTCGCGGGGACGCGGAACGAGGCTTCGGAAACGCGTGGTCCCGTGGTTAGTGATCGCACGGTTAGCGGTCGCATGATTAGCGGTCCGAAGGTTGCCGTTCCAGCGGCGGTAAGTTTCGGACGGGTAGTTGAGCGGCGGGAGTGGGCGGACAAAACTTGGGCGTTAGTGGGTTTGGAGCCGACGGGCGTCAGCTGTTCGGCTCCCGTTTGGCAAGGTTTCGGAGATTGGGAAATGTCGTTCGCGGCCAGTCTCGCCCAGGGGTGGGTCTGGGGCCGGATTGAGGACGAGATTTCGGACAACGGCAGACGGCGTCTGGCCCCCACTGCCACGATCGAGGTTGGTTCGCGAGTCGCGGTTGAATTCAATGCGTGTGACGCGTGTTGGTTTGAGCGTTGACGGAGCGACCGACGGATTGCGGACCGGTTTGAATGGCGGGATGAGTGGCCAGCGCAAGGGTGAGAAAGAGAGTGGTATGAATCCGAACGAGCTATTGCGAATCGTCGACTCGCTGCATCGCGACAAAAACATCGAACCCGAGGTCGTATTCCAGGCGATCGAGTCGGCGATGTTGTCGGCGGCGAAGAAGCATTACGGCGAGGAAGCGGACGTCACGATTCACATCGACCGCAAGAGTGGTGCGTTGACCGGGTCTTACGACGGCGAGCCGCTCGATCCTGAACTGATCGGCCGCATTGGAGCCCAAACGGCCAAGCAGGTGATCATCCAGAAGATCCGCGAAGCCGAACGCGATGCGTTGCTGGAGGAGTTTGGCGTTCAAATTGGCCAGATGGTCAGCGGCATCGTGCAGCGGGCCGATGATTACATGACAACGGTGTCGCTCGGCCATGTCGAAGCGATTTTGCCCCGCAGCGAACAGATTCCTGGCGAGTCCCACCATGCCAACGAGCGGGTTCGGGCGGTGGTGTTTGAAGTCAAGCCGCAGGGCAACCGCGTGAAGGTGGTGCTCAGTCGAACCCGCCCGCAACTGGTACAGCGGCTCTTCGAACAGGAGATTCCGGAAATCGCGGACGGCGTGATCGCGATCAACGCCATGGCTCGCGAACCCGGTTATCGCAGCAAAGTGGCCGTTAGCAGCACCGATCAACGGGTGGATTGCGTGGGTGCGTGCGTGGGCGTGCGGGGTAACCGCATCAAGAACATTATCGAGGAGCTCTGTGGCGAGCGGATCGACATCGTGCGGTGGAGCGACGATCCCCTGGTGCTCGTGCCCAACGCCTTGCAACCCGCGAAGGTCGATCAGGTTTTGCTGTGCGATATGCTCGGACGAGCCATCGTGCTTGTCGGCGAAGACCAATTGTCGTTGGCCATCGGTAAACGCGGCCAAAACGTTCGGCTCGCCAGCAAGCTTTGTGGCTGGGACATCGAGATCATGACGGCCGACGAGCTGGAAAAGCAGATCGACCGCGCCGTCACCGGATTCTGCTCCATTGACGGCATGCCTGAAGATCTCGCTCAAAAACTGGTCGAACAAGGGTTTCTCAGCTACGACGATCTCTCCGTAATCGAGCCAGATCAGTTGATGGAAATGGGCGATTTGACGGAGGAGCAGGTGCAACACATCGTGGAACAAGCCGAGGAGCGAGCCACGGAGGCGGAAGAGGCGGCGGCGGCCGAACGACGGCGACAGCGGGAACTGGACCGTATCGCCCAAGGGACCGACGAAGTGCGGCCGTCAGCAAGTCGCGCCGATGCGGGTAAGGTGGATGCGGGTAAGGTGGATGCGGGCAAGGCGGAAGTCGCCAAAGCGGAAGTCGCAAAAGCGGAAAGCGCGATGGCCGATGTTGGCGAAGCAGAGGTGAATGGCGGCGAGGCTGGCAAGGCGTAACGCCAAACGCGGCCGCCGCTTTCGGCGGGGAATCGATTCGAGTACGATCATGCGGGTGTTTCTCGACATGAGCCGGCAGGAAAAAGATAAACGAGGTCGCAAGGAGACCCACGGTATGTGACCTGTCGGACATCATGCTTGGGAACGAAAGAGGAAGGCACAAGTGCCCATTCGGATTTACGCATTAGCTAAAGACCTGAAGATTGACAGCAAGGAATTGGCTGACCTCTGTGTCAAGGCCGGGATTCCCGGCAAGGGGTCCGCGTTGGCCAGCTTGGACGACGACGAGGTCGTCAAGCTAAAGGCGTTCCTCGCGGGCCCCGCCCGCCGCCCGCCGCCACGACCTGCCGCCGGTCCGGATTTGACTCCGATTCCGCCATCGGCCAGTCAGCCGATTCCCAGCCGGCCCAAATACCTCCCGCCGACCTCCGGCAGCGTTTCCCCTTCGACGGCCGCTTCGTCTTCGACGACCGCGTCTGCTCCAGCCTCGCCCGCCGCGACGGCCTCGCCGACGCCGGAACAATCCGTTGCGTCTGTCGAACCGACGGGTGCCGCGGAAGCCGCTGGGGTGATGGGAACGCTGGCCGGTGCCGCCTCGCCAAGCGGCGTTGGCACCGCTCCGGAGGCGGTTGTCACGACCGAGTCAGGTCTCGCAGCATCCATAGCCGCCGTAGAGTCCGGCACACTGTCCGGCACTTCGTCCGACACATCGTCCGGTGCATCGTCCGGCGTCGCGACAGGGGCCGCGGCGGATGCCCGGTTGAAGACATCCGCGGGCCCAGTCTCGGAAGGGGCTGCGAAGTCGGTCGGTGGATCGATGCCCGCGAAGCTCGAAGCAATCCCGGCCGGCGAGTCCGGTGCCGCGGCCGCTGGTGGCGTTGTGGTTGCCGGTGCCGCAGGCGACTCTTCGCTTGGGGCAAGCGGAGCCGGCGGCGGCGCTGCAGCCTCCGATCGCCGACCCGCTGGTGTC
>JBIKVL010000010.1:0-15676 GCA_044356875.1 Pirellulaceae bacterium
ACTTGGGACTCAGTGACGCACTATGGCAGGACGAGAGCTATGACCGCATCCTCCGTGACGGAGAACACCGATGGAATTCGATCCAGTACCTCGGCCGCAATCCCGAGAAGGCCGGCTTGCCGCCGGAGGCGTGCCGATTGTGGATCAACCCTGAGTGGGAGCGACTCGGCTGGAAGTTTGTCTCATAGCACCTTGTAGGACGGGCCGTAGGACCGGTCGTAGGACGGGCCTCCAGGCCCGTCACAAATCCAAGCCTTTCTGCGTGATTGGCCGGTGATTTCGAAGAAGGACTCGGACGGGCCTGGAGACCCGTCCACAAATCCAAGCCTTTCTGCGTGATTGGCCGGTGATTTCGAAGAAAGACTCGGACGGGCCTGGAGACCCGTCCTAACATCACGAGGCCCCAATCAGCGAGACGCTTTATGGATGACCATTTAATGGACGAACAACACCGGCGTGAGCACGTTGTTTCTCGACGGGTGCTGCTGCGGGGAGCCATCGCGGGCGGGATGGCGTTTGGCGGATTTGGAAATCTGTTTGCCGCCGAGAATGCGGAGCGCGCCGCGCGGCGGCAGAAGCACGTGATTCTGCTCTGGATGAGCGGCGGGCCGAGCCAGTTCGAGACCTGGGACCCGAAGCCGGGGATGCCGACGGGCGGACCGCATTTGTCGATTCCGACGTCCGTGCCGGGGCTGCATGTCGATGAGTTCATGCCGAAGTTGGCCCGGCTGTCGAACCGTGTGGCCACCATTCGCAGCATGTCGACCAACGACAACGATCACTCGACCGGTTCCTTCCTCGCTCAGACCGGTCATCCGCCGAGTCGCGTGATTGCTCCACCTCCGCATTGGCTGTCGATGGCCGCTCATCAATTGCCGTCCGCAAAGCCGCACCTGCCCGATTTCGTGAACATCAACAAGGAGGGCGACGCCCTGACCAGCCCCGGCCCGGGGTTTCTCGGGGCGAAGCACCAGTGGCTTTATTGTCCGGGGAATGGGCAGCCGCCGGAGAATCTGCCCGCGGCCGGATCGGTCCCGCTGGACGCCTTTCGACGCCGTGAGGCCCTGCGAACCCGGATGAGCCAGCGTTTCCGCTCGGGCCGCGACGCAAGCAAGATCGACGCCCATGACACGGCCTATTCGCAGATGGGCGAGCTGCTCGCCGCGACGGACATTTTCGATCTGGCAAACGTCTCGCCGTCGGATCGCGATCGCTACGGACATAGCCGCTTCGGCCGCGACTGTCTGCTCGCCCGGCAACTGGTCGAACAGGGAGTGCCGTTCGTCCGCGTGCAACACCAAAACGGGCTCGCCTGGGACAAACATCGGCAGGCGTTCGAAAGCCAAAGGCACATCACGGCCGAATTCGACACGGCGGCCGGGGCGTTGATCGACGACCTGATCGACCGCGGCCTGTGGGAGCGGACGCTGGTCGTGATGATGGGCGAATTCGGCCGCACGCCGGAAATCCTCGGCCAAGGTCCGCCGGGCCGGAATCACTGGTCGAAGAGCTGGTCTTTGTCGTTCGGCGGCTGCGGCGTGAAGGAAGGGGTCGTAGTCGGGGCGACGAACAAGCTCGGCACGGAGATCGCGGACCGGCCGGTCACGATCCACGATCTGTTCTGCACATTCTTCACGATCCTTGGGCTCGACCCGCACAAGGAACTGACCTTCGAAGGCCGTCCCGTGCCGCTGGTGGAAAACAAACTCGGCAAGCCGATCGCGGAGGTGCTGTGATGGCTGACGGGAAAGTCACGAAAAGTGAGAAGTCCTACATCGTTACCGACGGAGAGAAACGCGGTCCGCTGACGATGTCGCGCGTCAAGTTTCATCCGTCGGGACGGCATGTGTTGGCCGCCTGTGCCGATCGCCGGCTGGCGTTCTGGGACCTCGATGGCGAGCCGCTCAAGGAGAAGAACCGGGAGGGCGTGCCGGGAAAGCTCGTCTGCCCGCATGAACTCGGTTGGGTTCGCGGATTCGACGTGCATCCGAGCGGCGAAACGATCGTCACCGGCGGCAGCGATCGCCGCTTGCGGCTATGGAAATGGGATGGCAACGGACCGGCAGAGTCGCCGGCGAGCGATGTCGCGGCGCATGACGGCTGGGTCGAGGGCGTCGCTTTCTCGCCAGACGCAGCGCGAATCGCTTCCGTGGGCGCGGATCGGCAACTGAAGCTCTGGGATGTGGATCGAATAGCGCCCATCAAGGCCGTGCCAGCGCACTCGGGCATTCCCCGCGATCTCGCGTTTTCTCGCGATGGCAAGTGGATTGTGACGGGCGGCGAGGATGGCGTGGCTATCGTTTGGAACGCCACGACTCTGGAAGAGGTTCGCCGCATCGACACGGGGCAGACCAGTGATCAGCAGGGGCAGCACCCAAGCTTGGGCGGAATCATTCGGCTGGCGTTATCGCACGATGACCGCTGGCTGGTCTTGGCATGCGCTCGACTGAGCCATGTCTACGAACTAGCGACCGGGCTGGCGATCGGCGAGTTCAAGCAATTTGGCGCCGACGTCGCCACAGGCAACGCAAGTCCGCTGGTAGCGGTCGGCAGTTCGAACAACATGACCTTGCAGACCTACGACCCGTCCCAGTTCAAGCCGCAGTCGGCCGAGTGGAAAAAGAACTCCAACGGAAAACCCTCTCCACCGACGCTGCCGCCATTTCCCGGCCGGGAGATCGCCCCGATCAAGCGTTCGGATTTCGCCTGCGGTGTCGCGTTTTCGTCCGATGACAGGCGGCTTGCCACAGGCTCGGCGAACGGCAGCGTGGAGGTGTGGAATGTGGGGTGACCAATGAATCCAAACGAAACCAAATCCGAAATCCGAAGCACGAAATCCGAAACAAAATTGTCTTATTCGTCTCGTTTGGGACACCTATTCACGCGCATGTGCTTCGTCGTGTTCCTCTGTTCGTTCGGCATCAGCCAGTTAGCTGCGAACGATGGGAACACCGTCAGTCGCCTGATCGACGCTGAAATCTCTTCCCGGCTGGCCCAGGACAAAATAACGCCGGCGCCCCGCGCGGACGACGCCACTCTGCACCGTCGGCTGTATCTCGATTTGCTAGGACGCCTGCCGACCGTCGCTGAAACCGAAGCCTTTCTCGCGGACTCGAATCCCGACAAATCACAGCGGCTAATCGACACGTTGCTGGTCCATCCCGAAATGCCGGTTTACTGGCGCAAGGTGATTGACGGTTGGCTGAACGGCTATCTCGGGCGCGACAACCGAGGCGTGGGCTATCCGGAATACCTCGACTTTCTGGAGCGTTCACTAGCGGCCAACAAGCCGTGGGATCAACTCGTTCGCCAGTTGTTGCTCCCCAACCCCACCGACGCGGATCACAAAGGAGCGTCGCACTTCATTGCCCACCGACTGAACCGCGGCAAGGAAGAAAACCATGATCACTTCGCCACTTCCGTCGCCAGCGGATTGTTCGGCGTCCAAATGCAATGTGCGAAATGCCATGACCACCCATTCGTAGACGAGTGGAAGCAGGCCCACTATTACGGGATCGCCGCGTTTTTCACTCGGCTCGAACGCAAGCCGGGCAACGGCCTTCCCTTCAGCGAGCGACCGGACGGCGAGGTCCAATACGTCACCAAGAACAAGGAGGAAAAGCTGGCCGCCGCGATGTTCTTCGACAGCGTGGTGCTCGACGATGCCACCGCGCCCGCGAAGGACGGCAAGACGCCGAAACGTGACAGCCGACCTGTCAACCGCCGCGAGTTGCTCGCCAACCACGCGCTATCGCCCAACAGTCCGTATTTCAAACGGTCGCTCGTCAACCGGGTTTGGAAGCAGTTGCTCGGCCGGGGATTGGTCGAGCCGGTCGATCAAATACACGCGGCGAATCCTGCCTCGCATCCGCGATTGCTGGACGAACTGGCCAATGATTTTTCCGCATCTCGCTTTGATATGCGGCGGCTCTTGGCCGGCATTCTGCGCAGCGAGACATACCAGCGAGCCAGTAATCTCCCCGGCGCCGGCGCCGTTGCACGTCCGTCCGCCGATTTATACGCGGTCGCCGCCTTGAAGCCGTTGTCGGGCGATCAACTCGCTTGGTCACTGGCCACAGCGACGGGCTTCACTGATCAGCTTCTGCTGAAGTGGGGCAAGGAACTGAAACCAGCTCCCGAGAAAGGGACGCTCAATCCGGCCTTGCGCGTGCGATGGGAGAAGGAAGCCGATTACGACGCGATCGTGGAGAGATTCGTCGCGTCCGGGGATTCGTTCCAAGCGAACGTATCCCAAGCCCTGTTCCTGACCTTCAATCCGGCGGTGGTGAAAATCCTTCAGCCGGGACCCAATAAGCCGCTGGCGCCCAATCTCGCCGACCGCCTCCTTGCCGAGTCCGACGGCGAACGCCGAGTCGAATTGGCGTATCTCGCCATCCTGGCCCGACGCCCAACCGCGGAAGAGATCGCCGATGGTTCCGCGCACCTCAGCGCTGTGGGCGATCCGAAAACCGCCGTGACCGATCTCGTAGGGGCGCTGTTAAACAGTCCCGAATTCCGGTTCGTGCATTGAGTGACCGAGGACGATCATGCTCCGTGGATTTGTGTTGATCTTCATCGTCGCGCCGAGCACGCTCTTGGCCGACGACCTCGATACCGTTCGGCCGCTGCTGGCCAAGTACTGCCTGCGCTGCCACAACGCGGAAGAGCAGCAAGGGCAGGTGCGTTTCGATCGGCTCGCGGGGTTTGACAGTGCCACCGAACAGCTGTGGACCTCGGTTCATGAAGTCTTGATCGGCGGCGAGATGCCGCCCAAGGGCGAAACGCAACCGTCAGCGGAAGAGAGACAACGCATTCAGTCGTGGATCATCGACCAAGCGGCGCGTTACAAGGCCGAGACGGCCGGATCGCAACGGCGGCTAAACCGTCGCGAGTTGTCCGCGTCACTCCAGGATTTGGTCGGCTTGCCGATCGACTTCGCCGCGGGACTGCCGGAAGACGCCAAAGTGGACGGCTTCGATACTGGCGCGACGGCGCTACAAGACGCGGCGGATTCCGTAAGCCAGTGGCTGGAAGTGACGCGCCGGGCCGTCGACAGCATTCGCTTTTTGGAGCCGGCTCGCGACCGCAAGATCAGCGTCGACTTCCGCGAGCACGAGTTCACCGATTACTTCAGATTCGTCGAAACGAGTTTCAAAGACTCGGGCATCTTCACGCGATCGAAGGGGTTGGTTTGCAAGAAGGGAGTCGGGCTTTACTTGCCAACGCAATGGACGGGCGATTCCGGCAATTCGTTTCTCGCGTTCCCCACGCCGGCGGATAAGTGCGCGGCATTCAAGATGACGCTGCGTGTCTCCGCGCGGCGGCCTATGGCCGGCCTGCCACTGCCGATGTTGTGGGTGAAAGTCGGCGGCAGCTACATCGACTACCAGCCAATCGGTGAGGAGCTACGGACGCTGACCTACGCCGTACGTCTGGAAGACTGCCTAATCGAGGGCAACTCGCTCAAGGTGATGCTGCAATCGTTTGTCGAGGTCCCCTACGCGGTCGAAGGTTTCGAGAACGACGACCGCACGAAGCCCGAGGACAACCTTCCGGGCGGCATCGGCGTCTATCGACCGGCCTTTGACCGCAAGGTTCTCCGAACGCCCGAAGTGCAGCCGGTGCCGTCAATCGTCATCGAATCGATCGAAGTCGATTACGATCACCGCGCGGCCTGGCCCTTGTCGTCCCGCGAGGAGACGAAGGACGACGAGCCGAGTGCCCGGCGGCTGATCGCGCTGTGGCTGGAACGTGCATGGCGACGGCCAGCATCGGATGCGGAGCGAGCGAAGTTCGTCGCGCTCTATCAGCGGCTTCGCGGGTACGGGGTCTCCTTCGACGAAGCTCTGCGAGCCGCCTTCCAAGCGGTGTTGATGGGCGGGCCATTCCGCTACCTGGCTTCGCCGGCCGATGCGGACCCGGTCGCCGCCCAGTATGCCATTGCGTCGCGATTGAGCTTCATGCTCGTCGGCTCGCCGCCGGATCGCGAGCTGCGCGAACTGGCCGCCGCCGGGAATCTTCGCGATCCGAAAGTGCTCGACGCTCAAGTCGACCGTCTGCTGGCCGATCCGCGCAGCGACGCCTTCTTCCGCCCGTTCGTGACGCAGTGGCTGAACCTAAACCAGCCGGTCACGCTGACGATGTCGAGTTTGAAGAAGCAGGATTTTCGGTTCGGCCGGCACCTCAAGGATTCGATGAAAGAGGAGACGATTCAGTACGTCGCCCGGCTGTTCGCCGATAATCGGCCCGCACGGGAGTTGGTCGCGAGCGACTGGACGATGATGAACGACATCCTAGCGGTCCACTATGGCTATCCGTCGATCGACGGCGGCAAGCTGCGGAAGGTGCCGATGCAATCCCGCCCGGACGACCCGCGCGGCGGCGGAGTGTTGGGGCACGCGGGCATTCAGTCGATGTTGTGCTGGATGGGCGACAATTGGATGATCTATCGCGGGTCGTGGGCGCTGACGCACATCCTGGACGATCCACCGCCCCCGCCACCGTTGGAAGTGCCCGAGTTGCTGCCGTTCGATAAGGCGAATCAAGGCAAGAGCTTCCGAGAACTACTTGTCCAGCATCAAGCGGACAGCCAATGTTCGGTCTGTCACAAAAAGATGGACCCGCTCGGTTTCGCGTTTCAGAACTTCGACCTGAGTGGCCGTTGGCGGAACGTCGAACACGAGCGATACCACCGAGCGGAACTGGACGGCAAAATCGAGTGGCGCGGCGAAGGCAAGTCGCGGCCGGTCGACACGGCGGGCCAACTGCCCCGCGGCGAAAAGTTCGCCAGTTTTCCGGAATTCAAGGAGTTGCTCGCCCGGCATTATCTCGACGATATCGTGCGGGGCCTGCTAAAGAAACTCACCCTATACGGCACGGGACGCTCAGCCGATGTGCTTGATTTAGTCACGATCCGGTCTATCGCGAGAGAAAGCGCCGACAAGGAATACCCGATTCGCGATGTGCTCAAGGCTTTCGTAAGGTCCAGCATCTTTCTGGAAACAGCCTCTCGGTAGGTACGACGCCCACGATTTACGAACCGATCCAGTTTCACGATCCTCAAGCCAATCAACGACTGCAAATTGACAAGGAGATAGAAGTGAATTCCAAAGAACCCCACATCACCCGCCGCACGGTCCTGAGTGGCCTGGGCGCGAGCATCGCCTTGCCATGGCTGGAAATCATGAACGGCAAGACAGTGGCCGCCGCTCAGGGCCAACGCGATCCGGGACGGCTGGCATGCTTTTATATCCCCGGCTGCATCAACCACTACAACTGGTTCCCCGAGGACACGGGCTTCAACTACAAGATCGCGCCTTCGCACCAACCGCTGGCCCATCATCGCGAGCGATTCTCGGTGCTCAGCAGCCTCTCGCACATCGAAGGCCGGATCAGCGGGCATCCTCACCCGTACAACTTCCTCACCGGGCACAACATCAACATCACGCCCGGCGTGATGACCAACACGGTGTCGATCGACCAGGTCGCTGCCAAGTACATCGGCCCGACCTACCTGCCGTCGCTCGCTCTTTCGTGGACGTCGGGGGTCGGGGCCGCGACGCTGTCGCGCAACGCCCTGGGCGTCGACATACCGGCCACCAGCGACTACCGGTCCGTGTTCGAGAACCTCTTCCCGCCCGCCGACTCGTCGCACCTGAAGCAGGCCCAGGCCCGCATCGCTCTGAATCGCAGCATCCTCGACACGGCGGTCAGCGACGTGAAGGATCTGAAACGTCGGCTCGGCCACACTGACCAGCAGCGGATGGAACAGTACTTGGCGTCGATCCGCGACGTCGAAAAGCGGCTTGACGACCGCGATGCGATCTTAAAGAAAGGCCGACCGCAATTCGACGAAGCGAGCGTGCGGATCGAGCCGAAGAGCAAGACGAGTATGCGGGAGCATATCGAGTTGATGATGGACCTGATGGTCTTGGCGTTTCAAACTGACATGACCCGCGTCGTCACTCATTGCCTCGGCGGCGAGGCGGGGCCGTCGTACGACGAGTATAAGGACTGGGCGAAGACTACCGGCGCACCCACGCGCGGCGTTCACGACTACCACCACAAAGGCTCCGGCAATCGTGGCGTGGACAACCCCGATACGAAGCTGATCGGCCTCCGCGACCGCCTGTACTGCGAGTGCCTCGCTCGTCTGATGGACAAGTTGGCCGCGATCCAAGCCAGCGACGGCACGCTACTCGACCACACGGTCCTGCTGCTCGGCGGCTCGCAGATCAGTAGCCATTCCGGCAGCAGTTTCCCGCTGCTATTGGCGGGCGGAAACAAGCTCGGATTCCGCCATGGCCAGCATTTGAAATGGAAGGGAAACGAACGCTCGGCGTCGGACCTGTACCTCACGATTCTGCGGCAATTGCGTTGTCCAGTGGAGTCGTTCAAGGAGAGCAAAGGCCCGATCAGCGAGCTGCTGGTTTGATCGAGATGGCTGCGAGACACAAATGGTGAGCCTGATGCAGGGACAATTTCTCAAATCACGACGAATGCTCGCGCTCGGAATCATTCTGGCGTGCGCAATCGCGCAGGCCAGCGCCGCCGCCGACCAACCGCGTTTGCTCCACACGTTACGCGGCCACGAGCGTTGGGTCTTGTCGATCGCATTCAGTCCCGATGGCCGATGGCTTGCTTCCGGGGGCGACGATCAAACGCTGCGGTTGTGGCATCTCTTGAACGGCGATGCTACCCGGACTTTGCAACGCTTTGGCAGTGCCGTGACTGCGGTCGACTTCCATCCCGACGGCGAGCGCATCGCAGTGGGGACCTACGCGGGCGAGTTGCAGATCCTCGCCGTGCAAGACGGCAAGCTGCTGCGGAAATTCAACGGCCACGAGGATTCGATCACAGCGGTTCGGTTCGATCCCACGGGCAAATACCTAGCCTCTGGCAGCGCCGACGACACTCTGGTCATCTGGGATGTCCACGACGGCGCGGCTTTGCTGCAGTTTCAGCAAGGCAACGAATACGACGTCACCACCGCCGCGTTCAGCCCAAACGGCAAGCAACTCGTGACCGGCGATGGCGAGAGCGAGTTGAAAATTTGGAGTGCCGAAAGCGGCGAGGAACTTCGAACGCTGCGCGGTCATGATGAAACCGTGACCTCGGTAGCCTTCAGTCCGTCCGGCAAGCTGATCGTTTCCGCGAGTTGGGACGACACGCTGAAACTCTGGAACGCCGATACGGGCGACGAAGTGCAAACGCTGCGAGGCCACACGGCGGACGTCACGTCAGTGCTATTCACTTCCGACGGCTCTCGCATCGTGTCGGCCGGCGAAGACAAGACGGTGCGCATCTGGGACTCCCGCAACTTCAAGCCGCTGGCTACGCTCGACGGCCACCGCGAAAGCGTGATGTGCCTTGCTGTCAGCCCTGATGGCAGCTCGCTCGCAGCTGGCAGTAAAGAGGAGATTCGAGTCTGGAAGCTGAACGGTGGTGCTCGACAACGTGCAAGTGAGGCAGGCACCATGACGCGGGAGAGTCGGCAGATTTCCCGTACATCGGTGGGCGCATTCGTCGTCGCTTGGTCCTGCGTCGTCGCTCCGTTACAGGCCGGTCCCGCGGACAACGACGCGCACGCTCGCACGTTTTCCCAGGTGGTTCGGCCGTTCTTCCAGAAACATTGCACCGCCTGTCATGGCGCCGAGAAGCAGGAAGGAGAGGTGCGTTTCGACGGTCCTTTGCCTGACCTCGTCGAACCGAAGCTCGCCGAGCAATGGCTCGCGGCCAAACGCTTGATGGCGCAGGGAGAAATGCCGCCCAAGGACCGCCCGCGTCCGACCGCCGACGAACTGACGCCCGTGCTGGCGTGGATCGACGATGCGGCGGCGCGAGCGGCAACCATCACGCGCGGCGGCATCGGGCGCAGGGCTCTGCGCAGGCTGACGGCGCGCGAATACGTGAACACCTCGCTGGACGTGCTCGGCCTGTCGTTCCCCCACTTCCCGGTCGATCTGAGCCGACGGCTGCCTCAGGACTCGGCGGAAGACAACTTCAGCAACGACAGCAACCAGCAATCGACTCAGCCGTTGCTGCTGCGGCGGAGCCTCGATCTGGCGGAGCAACTCGTGGATGTCGCGTTGCCGGAGGAACCGCACCTCGGCCCGATCCGCTACGAGGTTGACGTCCGCGAGTTCGCCGCCAAAGCCGCCGCGAAGCTCACCAAACCGCAGTACAACCTTGTGGCCTACCGTGACGATGTTCCCGCTGCGGGCGACGGGAAACCCGCCTCGCTGAGTTTGGTCGGCCGCTGGAGCGGTCCCAACAACGGGCGCCGGCCGCTGGCGGTGACGCGGCTGGATGCGAAGCGAGGAATCTTGCTGGCGCCCAACCCGGTCGTCATCGGCAATGCGATGGAATGCTTGACGTTGAAGTTGCCGCTGGTTCCCGACCGCGGCGTGTTACGACTGCGCGTCAAAGCCGGAGCCATCATTCCGGCCGGGGAAACCGCGCCGGTGCTGCGGGTGAGCATCGCGCGGGAATTCGTGATCGTGCCGGTCGGCGAGCTCGTCGTCACAGCACCCGCCGACGCACCCGCGGAATACGTGCTCGAAACGCCGCTGGCGCTGGCGGATGCCGATTGGAAAGGCATTCATCGCGATGGGCACCTGGAACTGCAAGTCGATAACGCCGCCGCGCTCGTCGAACCAGCGCTGCGTGCGCCGGATGACAAGCGGAAGGAAGGCGAGATTCCGCTGCCCACGCGCAACGAGTTGCTTGTCAGCTCGCTGGCCGTCGAGGTCGTGGAGACGCCGCCGCGGTCTCCACATCTGTTGGCGTCGGCACGCGAGGGCGAGAGCGACCGTGACCGCGCTCGACGATCCCTGGAGGCCTTTCTGCCGCAGGCGTTCCGTCGACCGGCCCGCGAGACCGAAGTGGCCGCGCACTTGGGACTGTATGACGCCGAACGGGCGCGGGGAGCCTCGTTCCTCTCGGCGTACAAGGCGGCCGTGACCGCGGCCCTGATTTCGCCGCAAACGTTTTATCTGATCGAGCCGAAAGACGCGGAGCAGCGTCCGCTGACGGCCTGGGAACTGGCGTCCCGCTTGTCCTATCTGGCGTGGGGAACAGCGCCGGACGAAGTGCTTCAGGCCCGTGCGGCCGACGGCAGTCTGCTACGCGAGGATGAGTTGCGGCGTCAACTGGCCCGCCTGCTCGACGATCCACGCAGCTATGCGCTGTGTCGCGAGTTTGCCCGGCAGTGGCTGGATCTCGACTCGGTACTCCATCTCGACCAGGCAACCGTGCTGGATCGCCAGACGATCAACCAGAAGGAAGACATTCCCCGGTACGAAGCCGTACTGCGCCGGGACATGGTGGAAGAAGCGCCGCGACTGTTCGAGGAGTTGCTGCGAAAAAACCGGCCCGTGGAGTCGCTCGTCGGTTGCGAGATTGTGGTCATCAACGACCGACTCGCCCGGTTCTACGGGATCGACGTTGAAGCGGTGCGGCGCGAGCCGCCTGGACACCAGTTCAGCGCGGTTCCGGCGCCGGCAGATCGCCGCGGCGGATTGCTCACCCAAGCCGGCTGCATCGCGGCTGCGTCGCATGGCCGGGAGCGGTCGGAAATCCTCCGCGGCGTTTATCTGATCGAACGGATTCTGGGCATCGATATACCGACGCCGCCGGGCAATGTGCAGCCGCTCGACGTGCAACTGAACATGGACAAGAACCTGCGCAAGCTGTCGCCCCGCGAACATGTGGAAGCGCATTCGAGCGTCAACACGTGCGCGGTTTGCCACCAACGGATCGACCCGCTCGGTTTCGCCTGGGACCAGTACGACCTGTTTGGCCGACTGCGACGCGACAAGGCTGGCAAGTTGGTGGCGGCCAACACCAGCGGCCAACTCCCCGACAAGACGCCGTTTACCGACATCGATGATTTCCGCCGCCGGCTGATCGAGCCGCCGGCTGAAAGGCGCCCGACGCCTCGCTTCACCGACGCCTTCAGTCGGCGGCTGTATGCCTACGTGCTGGGCCGCAGTCTGGATCACGGCGACGACGCCCACCTTCAGTCCATCCACGCCGCCGCAGCAAGAGCCGAAGGCGGACTGCGCGACCTGCTGACCGCGATGGTGCTTTCCAAACCGTTTCGACACAAATGACCTTGATGAAAGGACCTGCCGATATGAGTTCCGAATTCTTGACACGTCGTCGTTTCCTTAAAGCTTCCGGTGTATGCCTCGCGCTCCCGTGGCTCGAACGTTTCGCCTCGGCGAGGGGCGCGGCGGACGCGCCCAACCGTGCCGTTTTTCTCTTCGTTCCCAACGGCGTGAACATGTGGGAGTGGCATCCCGCAACCACCGGCAAGGACTACGAGCTGACTCCGCCGCTGCGGAATCTGGCCGGGCTGCGCGATCGCTTCACGGCCTTCTCCGGCCTGCAGCACATCAAGGCCGGAGGCGGTCACCAGGAAGCCGCCCTGTGGCTGACGGGCAATCCCAACTACGCCAGCAAGAAAGAGATTTACGTCACGCCGAACACAATCTCCATCGATCAGCACATCGCGGGCGCGATTGGCCGGCAAACGCGCTGGCCGAGCATGGTCGTCGGCGCTGACGGCGGCCAATACACCTGCTCGTTCGATGCCGAAGGTCGACCGGTGCTGGCGGACTTCGACCTAGCTTCCATTTTCGCGGAACTGGTCGGCGCCGATCCGAAAGGTCGGTTGCCGCAGCGGGGCAGCATCCTTGATCTGGTCGCGAATCAGGCCGCCGGCCTGCGTCGCGAACTGGGCAAGAGTGACGAGCGGAAACTCGACGAATACGTCGAGTCGATTCGCGCGCTGGAGAAACGCGTGCAAGCGGACATGGCCTGGAAGTCAACGTTCCGACGGGAGGCCATCCAGGACGATCGCTTGAACTTGCGGGCCGATCCGCACAACACGCCCGACGGCGTCGACTTTGTCGACACGATGCTGGAACTGATCTATCTGGCCCTTCGCATCGACTGCACGCGCGTCGCGGCGTTCTCGGCGTACCGGTCGAGCCAGTGCTGTGTGCTCAAGCATCTCGGTTTCGACGTCCACACCGAAGGTCACAATAGCGGCGACGCCTTGCCCGAAGATAAGCCGAAGCATTTCGCGAACCTCAGCAAAGCCGACGCCTGGTGGACCGAACGCCTGGCCCGCTTCCTCGATCGGCTGCGGACGACTCGCGAAGGCGAGCATGACATGCTCCGGCACACCACAGTCCTGTACGGCAGCGGTATGTCGTGGCCGGCGTACCATCGCAACCACAACCTGCCGATTCTGTTGGCTGGCGGCGAGGGTGTGGGCTTTGCGCACGGCCAACACATCGCCTTTAACGGCCAGAGGAAAGACATTCCGAACGACAAACAGGAGCACCGCAACGCGACCAAACTTGGTCCCGACGCCGTGAGCATGTCGGACCTGCTACGCACCATCTCCGAACGAATGGGCGTGCCCGCGGAAGGCTTTGGCGAGAGCCGGCGCGTGTTAACGGAACTGCTTGCCTGAGAGACCGGTTCATGGACACGAACTCCTGGAAGAGCCGAAACGCCGTAGGACGGGTCTCCAGACCCGTCCGTATTTCCGGGAATACCCCAATCTCGGACGGGCCTGGAGACCCGTCCTACGACAGCGCATCAGCTCTAAAGTCACACCGCCGCGAATTTTTGCGAGCCGGCGGCGTCTGCCTCGCACTCCCGTGGCTCGAACGTTTCGCGGCGGCCAACTAGGCGGCCGCGGCGCCTGGCCGGAATCGACCTTCCCGCTTTCGCCGACCAAGGCACTGACCCTGGCAGTGCTCGTCATATCTTGTTTGGCGCTGATGGCCGGAGCGAGGCCTATGGCGGCTACGTGACGTCGATCAAGCCGTTGCCGGATGACAAGGGCTCGACTAACTGCCCCATGGTCCGCCGGGCACGGTCATGCGGCTTTTTGTCTTGCTAAGTTCCGAGGGTTTCGAATCAATAGGACTCAGTCACCGAGTCCGGGCCCATTCAAGGAAATTGTCATGCTCACCGTTTCCGAATCGACCAAGATCAGAAACCTCGCGTTTCCCTTCGTTTGCGTTCTGTGGCTGACTTACAGCAGCGTGTTGCCGGTGATGGCTCAGAAGCCGACCAAGGTGGCGGCGCCGGCGCCGCCGACGCCGGAGGAGGAGTTGCGGTCGATCGAAGGAAAGTGGCATGTGCTCCTGGCCCACGAAGCGGATACGAATCTAACCGACCGGCCGGAGTACCAGAATTCCTCGGCGACCATCAGCGACAAACAATTCCAATGGAGCTCTGCCGACGGCAAGACGCTATTCTCGGCGAACTGCAACTGGAAGCACGTTGGCAAGCCGGCGTGGGATGTTGACCTGACGCCGACCAGCGATAAGCCAACGACGCTCCCGGGCATTGCCGTGCTGTACGACAAGGACATCCTTAAAATCTCCTGGCGACGGACTAATCTCGACAAGGGCCGAACCACCAACTTCATTGGCAACCGGGAACACACAATCCTGCTGCTGGTCCGCCATCCGCCCGCGAAGCCCACTGGCAAGGCGAACCTGGTCGGCCACTGGCAGATGCTCACGGCGCTCGACGATTCGCTCGACAAGCTCGGCCCAGGGCGGACGTCGGCCGTGGCGATCTTCGAATCCGATTCGTTCGCCTGGAAGAGCGGGCCTAATGACAAGGGCTCGAAGTACGCCGGCGGCTACCAACTCGATCTGTCGGCTCAGCCGGCGCGCATCAAGTTCAACATCACCTTCCCGCCGCCGGGCAGCGGCGCGACGCCCACGCCCAAGGACGGTTTCGTGCCCGGCATTCTCGAGTTCCTCGACAACGACACGTTGCGGTTGTGTTATCGCGAAAGCGGTTGGAAGAACAGCGATCCGCCCGAATCCCGCCAGTACCCGAAGGCCTTTTACTCGGACGGCGATATGAACCTGTGGATTCTCCGGCGAGCGAAACCGTAGCCGCGATGCCGCGAAAGTAGGACGGGTCTCCAAGCCCGTCCGCTGGGAAAGGATCCCCCAGCCACGATGAAACGTCCTGCTGGAGATTCGAATCATGTTGACGCTCCATTCACTCACTCGCCGCGAAACGTTACGACTCGCCGCTGCCGGTGTGTCAGCCGTTTCCTAGTCCGGCTGGCTCGGTTCGCTCGCGGCCCACGCGGCAGAAACACCGGCCACGAAGCACAAGTCGTGCATTCTGCTCTGGATGGACGGCGGACCGTCGCAGACCGACACGTTCGATCCCAAGCCCGACGCGCCGCAAGAATACTGCGGCACGTTCAATTCGATTGCCACGTCCGTCCCCAGGCTGCGGATCGCTGAGGGGTACGGCAAAGTCTCGCAGGTCATGCAGCACGACTGCGTCGTCCGCGGCATGCGGACGGACGAGGCCGCCGAGCATTGGCGAGCTCGCATCTACATGCACACCAGCTACCGCCGATTTTTGCGGGATTGAGCTACCCGTCCCTCGGCTCGATCGTCTCGTCGCTGCGGCCCCAAAAAACCGGGCTGCCGACGCACATGACCGCTACGGCAAGCATTATTTCGGCCAAGGCTGCCTGCTTGCGCGGCGGCTTATTGAAACGGGTGTGCCGGTTCGTCGAGGCGCCGGACCACGGAGTGGTCCGCGACTTTGCCGCAGCATTCATTTCCATCCACCGGCTTCACGCTTGCGACGGGTTCGAAAGCGGAAGCGCCAA
>JBIKVL010000451.1:0-4551 GCA_044356875.1 Pirellulaceae bacterium
GGAAGCGGCGACAATCCGAGCATTTCCCGCCATTGCTCGCGGCGCCGATCGACCGACGCCCGCCATTCGCCTTCGCTCAACGGAGCCGCCAGCGATCCACTCGAAATCCGCCGCGCCTCCTGCCGTGCCGCTCCATAAAGCGTGGGAAACTCCGCGGCACTGACGTTCGCACCGAGAAACGCTGTCGCGATGATGGCTGCCGCAGCCATCGTCGCAGCCATCGTCTTAGCCGCAGCGCGGTCCCTCGTTGTGGCCGCAGCGCGGTCGTTTGTCGCGGCCGCCCTTGTCGCGGCCGCCCTTGTCGCGGCCGCCCTTGTCGCGGCCGCCCTTGTCGCGGTCGCCCTCGTCGTGGTTGTCATGGTTGTCGTGGTGCTCATCGCTGGCATCGCTCACCCCATCTTTCGGCTTGCTCGAAAGCGACTTCGCCAGTCCTGTTCGCCTCGGTTGCCGCTTCTTTGACGGCCCCATCATAGCGGCCGCCGTTTTCGCGCGGGCTGACGTGCGGAAACCCGGTTTCCCCCGGCGCCGCCGCAAGTCACAATGGCTAGGCCCTGATGTTTCACTGTCCGGTGACGTCCGATTTACGCGAACCGCGTCATTATTCCTGGGAGCTATTCCAAGATGCCGACCAGCTATCCCTGCGACGCTTCCACTCGCCGCCGTCTCGTTTCACTTGCCGTGGCGACAGCCGCCGTGGCGATGCTCGCGGTGTCCGGCGCGGGCCTGACCGCCCCGCCGCAAGCCGACGAACCGAAGCCGGGGACCAAGCCCACAGCGGCGACTCCGGCTCCGGCGACCGCGACTCCGGCCGTGTCCACGGATTCCAAGGCGACGAAACTTCCCAAGCGAGTCGTGCTGGAATCGACGCGTGTCGTGGGCACTCCCGAACCGCCGCCGCCCTATCGGGTTCGACCGGCTCTTTCCCCAGTGAAGCTCAGCCTGCCGTTGGCGATCATCCGCCAACCGGGAACCGACTTGATGTGGGCGATCCACCAGCCCAAGGCTGGCGGGGCGACCCGGGTCGTGCGGTTCTCGCCGCCGGCGGCCGGAGCCACCGAACCGCCCGCTTACGAAACGCTGCTCGAAGGCGATGACACCGCATACGACGTCGTCTTCCACCCGCGGTTCCGCGACAACGGCTACGTCTACATCGGCAGCAACGGCAGCTTCGGCGTCGAGAAGGGCGAAAAGAAGACCCGCGTCACCCGTTACACGGTCGAGCGCACGGCGCCGTATCGGCTCGATCGCGGCACGGCGACGACGATCATCGAATGGGCGTCCAACGGGCACAATGGCGGCGCGATGTCGTTCGGCAAGGACGGCATGTTCTACGTCACCTCGGGCGACGGCACGTCCGATTCGGACACCAACCTCACCGGCCAAGGGCTCGATCATCTGCTGGCCAAAGTCTTGCGGCTCGACGTGGACGGCGCGGCGGCCGGAAAAACGTACCGCGTTCCGAGCGACAATCCGTTCGTCGGCCGGGCGGGCGCGCGGCCCGAAACCTGGGCGTACGGCCTGCGGAATCCCTGGCGGATGACCGTTGATCCGGTCAGCGGCCAGTTGTGGGTGGGCAACAATGGCCAGGATCTGTGGGAGCAGGTTTACCTGGTGAAGAAAGGCGACAACTACGGCTGGAGCGTCATGGAAGGCAGCCATCCGTTCTATTTGGAACGCAAAGCGGGACCGACTCCGTTCGTCAAACCGGCCGCCGAGCACCATCATTCGGAGGCCCGCTCGCTGACCGGCGGCGTCGTTTATTACGGCCACCGCTTCCCCGAACTTCGGGGCGCCTACATCTACGGCGATTACTCGACCGGCAAGATCTGGGCCCTCCGACACGATGGCGAGAAGGCGATCTTTCACCAGGAGATCGCCGACACCACGCTGGTCATCACCGGCTTCGGCTTCGACCTCGACGGCGAACTGCTGATATGCGATTACCGCGCCGGCGATGAGGGCGGGTTCTATACCTTGGAGGCTCGCCCAGCCGCCACCGAGCCGGTCACGCCGTTTCCACGCAAGCTCAGCGAAACCGGTTTGTTCCAATCGGTCGCGGGCCACATCCCGCATCCCGGATTGATTCCCTACACCGTCAACTCGCCGCTGTGGTCCGACGGCACGCACAAAGAACGATTCATCGGGCTCGTTGGGGCCGACGCCCGCATCGACGCCTCGCCCGGCCGCGGTTGGAATTTCCCCAACGGCACGGTGCTGGTGAAGTCGTTCGCGTTGGAAACTCGCGTGGGCGACCCCGCCTCCCGCCGCTGGATTGAAACTCGGCTCATGTCGCGGCAGGACAACGAATGGGTCGGCTACTCGTACATGTGGAACGACGCCCAAACCGACGCCGAACTTGTCGGTTCCGCCGGCCTCGACCGCGACTACGCCATCACAACGGCCGCGACCAACACGAGTGCCGCCACGACGCGAACCACAACGGGAACCACGACGGGAACCAACACAATCGCCACGACGGCCGCCAACGCGTCGGCTCCCGCGGGCCAGACCCAGCGATGGCATTTCCCGAGCCGCGCCGAGTGCATGGTGTGTCATAGCCGGGCGGCGAACTACACGCTGGGGCTATCGACCTCGCAGATGAACCGCGACCACGCGTACGGCGACGTCACGATGAACCAGCTCGAAGCGCTCGAAGCCTGGGGCCTGCTGAAAGACAAGCTATCGAAGCCGGCGGCGGAGCTTCCGCGTCTGACCGATCCCCGCGACACGAAGGCCAGCCTCGAACTGCGGGCCCGCTCGTATTTGCATGCCAACTGCGCGTTTTGCCACGTCGAGGCGGGCGGCGGAAACGCCCAGTTCCAGATCGAGCACCACGTGGCGGCCGATCAATTGAAACTGATCGACGAACGGCCCGTGCATCACACATACGGCATTTCCGACGCGCGGCTCATTGCCCCCGGGGAACCGGATCGCTCGGTGCTCTTCCGCCGCGTGTCCCAGCGCGGCGCGGGACAGATGCCGCCGCTGTCGTCGAATTTGGTGGATCCGGACGCTGTTCAGTTGCTCCGCGATTGGATCGCGGACATGAAGAAGAAGGCGCCATGATGAAAGACGGTCGGGAAGCCGCCGCCTTTCGAGCGGCAGTGGCGGGTGCGCTGGCGGCGGCGCGTTCCCGCGACGCCGGTCCATGGCGCCTTATCCAGCTGGACACGGGCGTTGAACTATTCGCGGAGGTCGCGATCGCGGCGACGTTCTGGCCGCGATTCCGTGGTTGGATGTGGCGACGACCAGCAGGGCCCAGCGAAGCGTTACTGCTGGCGCCCTGTCGCGGCATTCACACGCACGGGATGCGGTTCGCGATCGACGCCGCGTTCGTGGACGAACACGGCTACGTGCTGACCGTCGTCCATGGTCTCGCTCCCTGGCGTTTCCATCGCGGCGTCGCTTCCGCCTACGCCGTGATCGAAGCGGCCGCCGGTGGCCCCTTGTCCCGAGTCACGCCCGGCACGCAGCTCGGCTTGGCAAGCGAAAAACCCGCATCTACGACATGGATGAGCGGGTGACTCGGTATCCGATGCAGCTCGCGAAAAAAGCGAAAATTAATCCCACCGACGAATTAAGCTCTTCCGATCCGACCCAAAAGGCCGATACCACCGTCTTAAGCCGCAAAGTCAACCGGTTTCGGGGATAGCAGAGTCGCCGGCAGATCGAGGAGCCGCGGATGGCGGCAGGGAGCTCGGGGGGGAACGCATTTTTTCCCGTTGCATGAAATTGCCCCTGCCTGCTAGTGTCCCGCTTCCTCCGTAGTTTTGCGCAAGGATGCCAAGATGACGAGACAACCTCCGCACGGATGTGGAGCGAACTGGCGCGGTCTATTGTTCGCGTTCTGCCTGCTCGCGCCCGCTGTCAACGTCCGCGCCGAGGACGCTAATTGGATCTGGTGTGTCGAACAACCCCAGGGGCGCGTTCCGCAGGGAGCTTGCCACTTTCGCAAAAGCCTCACGGTCCGCAACGTGGAAGCCGCCACCCTGGCGGTCGCCGCCGACGATAACTTTGAAGTCCATGTGAACGGACGGGTTGTGGGGTCGGGCTCTGGTTTTCGGCGGCTCGTCGAATTCGATATCAGCCGGTTCATTTCGCGGGGACGTAATGTCGTCGCCGTGCGGGTTTCCAACGCGCAGGGCAACACGGCGGCGTTTGCCGCTCGACTGCTGGTGAAAGAAACGCAAGGACAGTGGCAGTCCTATTCGACGGACGCCTCATGGAAGACGAATGTCAGTCCGTTGCCGCTCTGGGACACGTCGCTTTACAACGATTCCCGCTGGCCCGCCGCCCAGGTGCTCGGGCCGCTCGGCCAGACTCCGCCATGGGATCGGCAACCCGAGGTACCGGTCGAGGAAGTCGATCGCAACGAGCGATTCCGCATTTCCAACGAGTTCGCCGTCGAGCAATTGCTGGACGACTCCGAAACGGGTTCGTTGATTGCGATGGCGTTCAATGAATTTGGCCAGGTGATCGCGTCGCGCGAGGGCGGGCCGCTGATGTTGCTCACCGATAGCAACAACGATCGCAAAATCGATCGGGCCCGGG
>JBIKVL010000452.1:0-4549 GCA_044356875.1 Pirellulaceae bacterium
TCGTCGTTTTTACTGATAAAACGCGGGTTTTCTTGGCACGATGTTGAGCCGCTTGTAGGCGAATCCGCTGTCGGGCGGAGCGTATGAACCGACGATGTCCATGCGCGAATCCTCGGTGATCGCCGCCTCCATCTGAAGGCACCAATAGGCCGCGTTCACGGTCATGCGACGCAACCCTTCGCTCTGGAAGTCCTGGGCGCTGCCCATCGTCACATGAAAGACGCGAGCGGTCTTTCCCGTGTTGCCAGTCCAGTTCTTCACCCAGGCAACGGGGAGCGGAATCAATTGATCGTTCACCGCGTCGTCGGGCTTTCTTCCCACCAGTGGCTGGCCGTCGACCAGTGGCTCGCACCCCTCGGGCAATGAACCGCCCTCCTTGAACGTGCGATAAACATCCGAGGTGCCCCAGATGTCCCGAACGCCTCTGAGCACGGGATGGTTGCGGTTCCGCTCAACGAAAATGCCGCGAGTGGAATCCTGCTGCCACCGCCCATGATGATTGCGGAACGAACCGCCGAGCACCGCTTCGCCGAAGTCGATCCGTTTTCCATTCAACTGGTAGTCGAAACCAATGAATCCATGGTTGGCGGTGCGAATGCCGATAATCGGCTTCCCCGAGTCCAAATAGTCATAGATATGTCGAAGCTGCTCGGGCGGCAGCGTGATCAAACGACTGAACAAAATGACAAGATCGCATTTCGCCAAGTATTCCAACCCAGGAATATTGTGCATGACCGATTTGTCCTCCCAGCGGATCTTCTGGGTGGGATCGACATCGTTGTCTTTGTTCAAGCTGAAGAGAACCGTACAGTCGAAGCCATGATGTTTCGCCAATAGACGCGCCAACATCGGCATCGAGTACTCGCTGCGGTACTCCTGATCCGCCGCGATCAAAACAATATGCTTCCCCTTACCAGGCTTTCCCTGTCGAGGCATTCCCTGTTGAGGCTTTTCCTGTTCAGGACCCTGCTCACCGCGATACGTCAGCCAAAGCGGACTCGCGGGCACCGGATGTTCCGCGCGACTCGTTCGTTCCGCCGAGGAAGTATCGCTGGCAACGGCTTTTGCGGCGGGCGGATTGGGGATTTCATTGACGGTATAGAACGCGTTGCGATGCAGCAGCGATTCCCCATCCCGTGACCGCAGGGAAGCGAGATTGAGTTCGTAAACGAAGCCTCGTTGAAGCTTTTCCAGCGTGAGCTTCGCCGACATGCCGTCGGCCGCCAGCGTAACCGCTGTCACGCCGGGCCGATGCTGCTCGACCTCGGGACCGCCATAGCCCGCATGATATGGATGGGTAAAAGCGGAAATGGCGTATGAGGCCGGCGATCCGCCCGTTGCCGCATCGACCGCCTTGGTGAACGCGATCTTGAAGCCATCGGGTTCGACGGTGACTCGCAGGATCTCGAACGGCATGCGGCCGTTCCATTCCACCCGTTCGAGCGCGAACGCCTTGATGCCGCGGACCGGCCAGCCACGATTCGTGCCGCCACACAATAGTTTGCCGCCGGGCGTAAATTCCACGTTCAGGATGCCCGTCGACAGACCTTCGCGGAAAGGATAACAGGCCCCTTGCCAGACGCCGTTGACCTTTTCCGTCGTCGCCCGCATCAAGATCGACTGCGTGTAATCGCCCATGAACAATTGGTTTTCGAACGGACCAAACTTGCCTCCAGTACGGTTCACATGGAAGCCGGTGATCGAGCGTCCCATGCGGATGTAGGGAAACACAATGGCGTAAGGCACCAACTGCTTGACGCGGTCCTTTTCAGTAACAATCCGTCCTCCAGACATCGGCGATTCGGGTTTGGGACCTAACTCGGGCGAGTACTGATACCAGTGAAAGCTCGCCGGGTGGCCATGAAAACTTTGGGGCGGCACGGCTTTCAGGCTGCAGGAACAGTTCCACGGTCCCTGGCTCTCGATATAAAATAGCTCGCCGTGCTCGTCGAAGCCAATGCCGCCGGGACTGCGAAGACCGCTGGCGAACGCGGTCGTCTTGCCGTCCGGGGCGACCTTCATGATGAAGCCGCGATTCCAGGCATGCGAATAATAGGACTCGGACAGACCGAGCGCGACGAACTGGTTGCCGGCGGCGTCGAGCTTCGACCCGAAAGCGTATTCGTGGTAGTTCGCGTAGCCCCAATCATCCGAAATCGTTTCAAAGCGATCGGCCCGGCCGTCGCCATTCGTGTCGCTGACCCGCGTCAACTCGCAGCTTTGCGTCACGCGGAACGCATTGTCCTTCCATGACAACCCAAAGATCTCGTCGAGTCCCGCGGCGAAGCGCTGGAACGACGGGAGCGGTTTTGGCGCGTCAACGCCATCGAGTATGTAGATTTCGCCATGCCGTGTGCCAACCGCCACTCGCTGGTCCGGCAGGACCGCGAACGCGCCCGCCTCGATGACCGTGTCCTTAGGCAGCGGAATGTTGACGATCGGATAGTACTCGCGTTCGCGCTCTTCGGTCCCCCACCGTTCGCCGACCTCCTCGGCCCGTGCCCAGTCGGCTCCGGCCGCCATCAAGCAGGCCAGCAAGCAGAGCGTCAGAACGCGAATCGCGTCACCTGGGGAGCGGTTCATAGAGTAACTCCAGCGAGGATTCGCCTTGAGGAACAGTCAGTTTGATGAGCAGTTCGTATCTTTTCGCGTCGGCGGGCGTCGGGGTGGGCATCGGGCCGGTTTGCGGAGCGCCAGATTGCTTAGCGCCGGTTGGCGGCGCGACAGCTGGCAACGGCCTCAACCGCGTTTCCCCGGAAGGGAGCGTCAGCCGCAGCCGCCCACTGCGAAAGACGTGTTCGGATTCGCGCGTGATCTCGCCAACGAGGGCGCGGAACCAAACGGTTTGCGCCGTAGGAGTTGGCGACTTGAGGCGCAGCTCGCGGCGCAACTTTTTGGGGCCAACCTCGCCAACCGCCACTGATCGATCTTCGATGTCGATCGAACCGCTGCGGTATTGAAAGGTCGGAATCGACAGTTCGCCGAGGTAATAGCCGCGGAATTGATAGCCGACATTCTTAGGATAGAGCGGGTTGGGGTTGGTCTTCGCCTCGGACGTCATCACAGGCAAGAGCGGCCATGGATCGTTGTCGTTCGCAAGCGTCGCGAAAGAGACGTCCTGGGCCAGCAGAATCGGTTCGCTCGCCGGATTGAAATTCCCCGAACCCTGGCCGCTCCAATTCACCTGGACGAAGTCGCCCTGCCAGATTGCGGAGAGGGTGCCGGTTTCGGCGTTGAAAGCATAGTGAAGCTGTTCGGGGAGACCCACCGCGATGCCTCGATAGCCGGCGACACGGCTACGGCCCCGGTGAATTGCCGCTTGCCCGTCGACCACAAGCTTGGTGCCCGCGTCGCGAATGCCGGGGGGATCGGCGGCGGACGTGCCGAGCGAGAGGTAATACCAAATGGCTTCGATCTGCGAATCGGTGTCGCCATTCAGAATCGTTTTGTGCGTCGCGATGCCATCGGGCCAGGCCGAGGGCATCACAGTGCGTGGCCGGAACGAACCCGGGCTGCGCAAATAGGCGTTGAACCAAGCCGATTGCAAACGCGGAAAACTCGTAAGCAGATCGATGCCTTGGTTTGCCGACGACGCCTTACCGTTGAAATTATGGCAGGCGACGCAGTTAAGACCTTTGTCGCCGAGCAGTTCACGGCCGGCGGGCCGCAGCAGTTTCTCCCGCTCGCGTTCGCCGGGAACACGGCTCTCGGGACTGGGGATCGTCAACTCGCGGCCCGACAGCTTGTCCAGTCGATGGAAAGCGGCCGGCAGGTGTTCGAGATTGGCGCCGCCATATTGTGGCATTCGAGTCGCCATATAGTGCCGCACGCTTTCGCCATCGAAAAGTACTTTCTTAAGCCAGGCCGGCTGGAGCTTGGCGCCGACCAGCGTGAGTGGCGGTGGAATGCGGCCATCGTCGCCCAGCTTGAGTTCACTCCCGGCGAAGTAAGGATTATCTGTGTCGTGTACGCCGCCATAGTCGTCGCGGACATGACATGCGACGCAGCGGAAGGCGGTGAGCGTTTTTGCGACCGCCAGCCGGTCCGAATCGATGGTTGGCGATGTTTGCAGCGCCGCCGTGATCGCCCGCACCTGCGAGGCATCCAGTTCGAATCTTGGGCTGCGATCGCTATTGGTCGATAAGCATCCTTGATCTAAACGTTCGATTTTCACCGAGCGGCTCGCGGGCAGCGTCTGTTGTGCGTTGAGAGAATGGCAGACGGCGCAGCCGAGCGACTGGAAATGCGTTCGACCCGCCTCGGCCAAGGCGGCGTCGACTTCCAGGGGCTTAGCCGCCGGCGTGTCCGTTCCCACAAGATAGGCGGCGATCGCGTGCGACTCGGCGAGTGTCAACTTCATATCCGGCATGCGGCCGGACGGCCGGACACTAAGCGGCTGGAAGAGGAATTCGGCGAGCGACGTCACGCTATATTTAGTGGCGATATGCCCGAGGGAGACATGGGACGGCTTCACTTTCCGTCTCGCCGCAATCGCCGGATCTTCGTCGTCGTCCGGTTCCAGGTCGTTTCGAGGCGGTGCCAGAGGGGA
>JBIKVL010000011.1:0-15631 GCA_044356875.1 Pirellulaceae bacterium
GGACCACGGCGTGGTCCACGACTTAGCCGAGTCCGCCTTCGACCCCGCCGCTTGGCGTCAAGCCGATTGATGCCCACGAACGCTGCGGCATTGTCGCGGACCACTCCGTGGTCCGCTACCGGCGTTCCGCAGTCGAAGACGCCTACAACGCGGAACAAAGTGCATTCCCGAGGCTGGCCGCATTGTGGATCGACACCTGCGTTGAACCACGGAGTGGTTCACGACTTAGCCGACTCCGCTTTCGAACCCGCCGCCCAGCGTCAAGCCGATTGATGGCAACGAAGGCTACGGCATTGTAGCGGACCACTCCTTGGTCCGCGGTTGGCGTTCCGCAGTCGAAGACGCTTACACTGCAGACTGCCCGCGCAGACCTCCGTTCACCCGCGGAATGCAACGCGTCACAGCGTTCCACTCGTCTTGCTCCAATTGACTCTTCCACAACAGAAGGACGCGGTATTGCCGTAAATACCCTACTCAGAGTGGGCACAGATGCGAATATCCCGACGTCGCCTACGAACGATGCCAACTCGACAGCCCTGCCGCTACCTCGTTGGCCGCCTCTCGTTGACTGTGACGTCCTTTAACGCCGTTTGCCGCCGTGCCATCGGCGCCAACTCCCGCAACGCGGAAATCTCGCGATCACCCAATTCATCGTTCCCTACGGCAAACTCGACTGGATGGGAAAATCGGGAACCGCACGTACAATCGAAACCGTTTCCTTCGAGTTCGTGACGGCCTGGTTATGGCCGGGTCGCGGACTAGGGCTCGCCGTCCCGATGACAAATCGATGGTGGCGTCGCGCAGCGCGTTCGTCCCTTCCAATGTCCCACTGCCCCAACCGCTAGGTGCCGCCATGGCACGCGTTAAGCTCCAAACAACTGGCCGCCTCGTTGCTTCATGGCTGCTTCCTTCTTGGCTGCCACGACTGTTCGTCGCCGTTATCGCCTCGACCGTCGTCGGCGGCGGCACAGCCTCGAGCGGCGGCGAACCACTCTGGGAACGGCTGCCGCCACCCCACGCCGCGAAAGTCGGTTCGCTGTCGTGTGCCAGCGCCACGTGCCACGGCAACGCCGATGAGTTGATTCCCGGCGAGCCGATCGCGGGGCATGAACACCCCCTGTGGGTCGAATTCGATCCTCACGCGAAAGCGGTCGCGACGGTGGAAAGCGAGCGCTATCGGTCGGTGCTCGCGGCCTATCACCAAGGCTTGCCTCGCGGGACGAGGCTCGCCGTCGCAGCGGACCGCTGCGCCGTCTGCCACGATCCTCAGGGACTGGCGACTTCCTCCTCCTCGCGTCCCCAAGGTATCGGCTGCGAAGATTGCCACGGGCCCGCCGAAAAGTGGCTCGACAGCCACTACCAACGCTCGGCGACACGCGACTCGCTCCGTGCGCAGGGATTCCTCGACTTGAAGAACTTGGTCACGCGCGGCCGCGTCTGCGCCGGTTGCCATGTCGGTGACGCCGATCATGCCCTAACGCACGACATGTACGCGGCCGGCCACCCGGCCTTGCGGTTCGAGCTTTCCAGCTACCATGACCTGATCGCTCGAAAACATTGGCCCGAACAAGAACGGCTTGACTCGTCGGCGTTCAAACTGCGGCTGTGGGCGGCGGGCCAGACCGCCGTGACCGACGCGATGCTGGGACAACTGGAATCGCGAGCGGCACTCGCGGCAGCGCCACGGCTGCGGGACGCGCGGGTAGCGGCCGCAAACGCTTCCACGAAAAAGCTCGATGATCAAGCTGGCGATCAGGACACGCACGCGGACCTTCGCCCTGGGGAAAGCGCGGTATGGCCGGAGTTCGCCGAGTACGACTGTTTTGCCTGCCATCAACGGCTACGAGCGGTGAACGTCGGCCCCGATGCCACGCATGCTCATGAGCGGCCATCGCCCGGTTCGCCCGCGATCCACCCCAGGGCTGTCGCCGCTCGCCCAGGAATCCGCGAGTTGCTGTCGCGCGATGCGACGAGCTCGCCGAACATCGAGAGACCGGCGGAATCGAACGTGGCGCGTGGACTTCCCGCCTGGCAACCATTCAATCAGGGACTGGCTCGACTGTTTCCCGCCGCCATCGTGGGTCCGACGCGAGCCCTCATGGAAGCGCGGTTCGACGCAGACCCAGTGGCGGTCCGAGACGAGGCGCGGGCGGGCCGCCGCGCCTTGCGCGAGTCCCCGACGGGTCCACTGGGTTGGCAATGGTCCGATTTCGCGCTGCCTCGCCGTCCCGCGACGGGCGGCGGATTGCTACGTCCCGAGGAAGGCGATGTCGCGAAACGCGCGGAAACGCTCCTGGATCTGCTCGATTCACTTCCCGTAACGCCGGTCGACTGGAGCGATGCTAGCCAGCGATGGCTGGCAGTTAATGCGCTCGTTCGCGCGGCAGGCGACGAGCGACGGCGACGTTCCACCACGCCCGCCACGCTCACGGAATTGGAACGAACGGCGGCGGCGCTGCGATTTGATTCCGCTGGTTTCGACTGGCCGAGGTACGACGGGACAGGCCTTCCGGGCGAGCCATTCCCTGGGCAGCCATCACCCGACACCGTGCCGGATCTCGTCGCGATCGGATTGCAATTCCGCGCGATAACCGGACAATTGGGCCTCGAGTGGCCGGGACGCCCGGCCGCCGCGCGTTGAGGAATGCCGCGACGTGTCCCGCGCCGTTTGGTCGCTCGACATGGAGAAGACGCCATTATGCGACAGCCAGCTTTTCAAGATCGCTCCTCGTCTGCGGCGGCCCCTCAAGGCTTGGGATTTGTGCCCGCAAACATGCGAGTAAACATGCTGAGCCAAGCGGCGCTCGTGGTCGCGGTGGCGATGGCGACCATCGGCGTTTTCCCCGGGATCCCTTCGGCCTTCGGCCAAGCTCTGCCTTCGTCCACGAGGAGCTGCACGCGGTGCCATTTTCCCGCCGCCGGCGAAATTGGCATTGAGGCCCCGGCGCCGGACAAGCCGTCTCCCTTTTGCGCTCAAGAGGAGGCCGCCGCATGGGAACAAACGGACAAGCATCGCCAATCGATGTTTCTGTTGCTCAACGACGCCAACCGGCCGCTGACGAATCGCATTCTCGGATTCGATGTCGGCGAGGTGCTCGCGTTCAAACTGGAGCCCCGCAAGTTTCGGCCGCTGAATGCCGCGGCGGATGTCGCCGTGGAGAGCGTGACGGCCGTCGAGTTCCGCAAGGAAGCCGATGCCGGTCGACGGGCAATCGTGGAGCAATGCCTATCATGCCATTCGCCAATCGCGGAACCGTTGGCCGATGATCCCACGGTCAGCTCGCTCGAATTTGGCGTGTCGTGCCAAGCATGTCATGGAATCGGCTCGGACTACATCACCCCGCACGAACACGTATCGCGGATGTGGCGAGTGCTCGACCCGTCGCTGAAGGAAGCCAAGTTCGGACTGCGCGATCTGCGGCATCCGCGAACGCGCGCGGACCTGTGCGCGTCGTGCCATGTGGGCAGCATGCGCGACGATTGGGGACCGGCGGCGTTCAAGGCCCGGCGGTTCGTGCGTCATGAATGGTATGCCCAGGGTCATCCACCGTTGCCGGGAATGGAGTACGTGACGTTCGCCTCCCAGATGCCGGCGCATTGGCACACGCTGCGAGAGAAGGCCGCGTCGCCGAAGCCATTCCTATTCCTCGGGACACCCACTGCCGACGAAACCGAACGACTCGCGCGCTTGCGGTCGGCCTTCCACCAGCAGTTCTTGGACCCAAAGGGAATTGACATTTCCGCGCTCAAAGACAACTACCTGGTGGCCAACCGAGGCGGCCTTCCGAGCGTCGACTTGCCGACGGTGCTCAGCGACCAACCCCGGGGTCGCGATGTCCTGATCTCGGGCGTAACGGTGTTGTCCCGTTATGCGTCGTTGCTCGCGGATTGCCCGCCGGAGGAAGCGAACGATTTCGCGCTCTTCGACTGCGGCGCCTGCCATCACGAACTGCGCAATCGATTTCCCTCGGACGCGCGAGTTCGTCGGCGAGTGACCCCCGGACGCCCCCCCGCCGCGCTGTGGACCTTGGCGCTCGCTCGGTTTGGCGCCGACCATGCGGCCGAAGTCGCACCAACCCAACCAGTATCGCAGGCGCGGGACGAATTCTACGCGTCGATCGACGCCTTGGATGCGGCTCTGTCGGCTCGGCCATTCGGCGAATTCGAGCCGCGAAAGGCGGCCGCTCGCCGCCTTCAAGCCGCCTGCGAGGCGCTTGCGGAAGGCCTCGCCACTGCTCCCTTTTTAGAAGCGGACGCTGAACGGCTGCTGGCAAAACTTGTCCATCCCCGTGACGGCGAGGATCGCGATTTCCACACGGCGCGCCAACATGCGTGGGCGATCCGCGAGGTGCTCAAGGACCTTGCCGGCGTGCCACACCGTAACGACGCCCCCGGAGCCGCCAAGTTCGTCTCCCCACCCGCGCGGCCGATACCGGCGCGTGTGCTCGCGGCTCTCGGCGCGAAACAGGATGCCACCGTGCTATCCAATGATCCACGGATCCTCAAACGCATCGATGGCCTGTTCGGCGCTGATCCGTGGTTCGGGCCGCTGCGACTGCGTTTGCCAGCCGGTCAGCAGGAAACCATCGTCGGCAATCTCGCGGATAGCCTAGGGGCGATTTCCAGGCACGACCCCGCATTCTTCCGCGAGCGGTTGCAACCTATTCAGGCCGAATATCCCCGCTTGGGGGATCCTGATAGTTCCGCTAGCGAGAGCTCAGCCAGCGAAAAGCCCGCCAGCCGGAAGTAAGCCAGCGGGAAGTAAGCCAGCGAGAAGCCGGCCAGCGACAATTGAGGCGACGGCAAGCTGACCAGCGACAAGTGAGCCAGCGACCAGCTTGACGACTCGCTGTGGAAACCGACCGAGCACTAGCGGTCTCCCCTGCTCTGTCCGTGGGCCCAATCAACCCACGTCCTCGGGTTCGGCTCGCGGATCTCTCGAACTGCCGGCGAAGTTCGGCCCCGTCCTTAAGTCAGACCAACTCCATTTTGGAACAACAAGCACCCCAAAGGAGGCGTTTTTTCTGCGGGTGAGGTCGTCGCGGATCGGCGACACCGCGTGCCGAACCATGCAAAAAGGGCAATTTCGGTATATTCCGTAGATTCGATAAATTTTTCGGCCTTCCCTGTTGGATTTCTGTGACGCCTAGGTAATATGGTGGGACTTTACGGTTTCTGCCAAAGACGTGGTTTGGGGTACTTACGACTGTCGTAAGGTTACTGCCAACGACGTGGGTGATGACGGTTTCACGGGTGTTTTCTCAACTGGCGAGGATTGGACATCATGGGTCGAGTGATTCGAGCGATCCTGCTGAGCGGGCTGGGGCTGCTGGTGAGCAGCGTCAGCGGCAAAGCGGAGGCCGGGCATAGGCATTGCCCGCCGTACTACGTCGGAGGCGTATGCGGTCCATGCGTTGTAGAGCGTACGGTGATGGTGCCCCAGACGGTAATGGAGCATCGCACGGTTCATGTGACGCAGTACCGCTGCGAACCTCGTCACGAGGTCGTGGCTTATACGCGGATGGTTCCCGAGGTTCATGCGTACAAGAAGCCGGTGACCGTGATGACTCAGGTCGCTCGGCAGCGGACGGTACCGTACACGGTGATGAAGCCGGTGTGCCGCGAAGTCGAATACGAGGTTGTGGTCAACGTCCCGCACGTCGAGGTCCGGCAAGGCGTACGGATGTGTACGAAGTACGTGCCGACGACCGAGCATCGCATTGTGCATGAGGATCACGGCCATTACGAAGAGCGGGTGGTCGAGTCGCCGGTCTGCGAGCCAATCTATGGCTATGGTTGTGGCCCACGCTGGCGCCACCGCCGCTGCGGTTGGAACTGCGATCCTTATTGTGGCCCGGGAGCGTGCTTTGATGATTGTGCGGTCGCGCCGTGCCAAGTCGTTCATCGCGTCTGGGTGCCCGAAGTGGTGGAGCGGACCATTGACGTCGTTGTGCATCGCCCGGTTTGTGTGGAAGAGAAGTTCGAGTACCAAGTCGTGGTGTGCCGGCCGGAACGCCGTGTCCACAAGAAGTTGGTCACCGAGTACGTCCCGGTCACTGCGGAGCGCGTCGAGACTTACTTTGAGTGCGTCCCGGAAGTGCGGGAAGTCGTCTATCACCAGACGGTTTGCAAGCCCGTGGTGGAACATCGCACGGTAACGCGGATGGTTACCGTTCCCTACGTGGTCGAAAAGGTTGTCTGCGTCCCGGTTTGCCGCATGGTTCCACGTCGCGTGGTCTGCGCGGCTCCGGTCTGCGGCCCCGTGTACGGACCGGCCTGCGGCCCAACTTGGGGCCCGAATTGGTGGTGCTATCCATAGTTCGAAGGAGAGTTGCGACGGGTAACGCGGCAACGGCCGCTGCCGACAGATTTCGAAGTAATTGAATTCGCGGGTTTCATGCTCTCGCCGCTTCCACGCAGCGTCGAGACATGAAACCCGCTTTTTTTATTGCTTGAATTCCGACGAAAAGAGTAGACGACCGGCGTGTTCACGTGGCCCGCAATGGTCACGCGTGGGGCAGCGTCGCGTCTCTGTCAGGAATTCCCGTCAGGAATATGAAGTCGCCGCGCGAGTGATGAAAACCTTTGAACACGTATTCGGCCCAATATCTCTGGGTGGGGCCGTGTTTAAGGAAGTCGTGGCGCTTCGCATCGAGGTCAGAGCAAGTCGATTGGGGCAAGTTTCGCTCAAAAAAATCCAGCCAGTCCGACTTGCTTGCCATAAGAATATAGGGCAGCGTGAAAGTAATTGAGTAAGGATCCAATGTCGGCATGCAGGATGGCAGGACTCGAACGTACCATAGGTCTCCTTTATTGCCGCCGAAGTTGGAGGCTGGACGGCACAAATGCTGTTCACCGGTAGCCAAGTCCTTTAATCTTACGGTCTTGCCCTCGATTCCCAGATTCTCGTAAATACCCATTCGAGAACGAGAAAGAATCTTCAAAACCTCGATTTGAGTCGGTTCGATCCGGACTGTTTCCGCCGCTTCAAGTAAACAACCGGCAAGCGTATCGTCGCCATCGAACTTAAAGTCGAAAAGGATCCAGGATGTAAAGTAGCTGCTCGTCAATGGACTCATCGGCGGTCCGGACGGCATGTACTCCTCTTCCGCGGCGGAAACGAACTTGTGGAATTCCCTCATTTCCGGCATTGAAGACACGATTTCGGAAAAACTCGCCGTTAAGTTATGGATGAAGGCGTATGCGGCATGCACGGGAAGGAGGCCTTCATCGATAAGGTCGCGGACGCTGGGGATGTCGGCTAGGTCTAGCAAGCCTCTTTTGCGGGCAAGCGGAGAACCGCTCCGCGAAAGCTTGGCATTTAGTTTTTTGCGGACGCTCATCCGTCAGTTCCTCCCCTAGCTTCTGTGGCGTTCTCTCCGTCGCCTACGAAAAACGGCGTCGCGATTGTACCGAAGCAGTGCTGCGTCTGCCTCTGCCTCTGCATGCCACCCTCACGCCTCGGGGAATCGGACGTCTCGCCAACTTTTCCACTCGCCCACTCGCAGCGACTGCGCGATTCGGCTTGACCGGTGTCTGGGAAACGGTTAATTCCCGATGCCGGATTCTGGTCCAAGGTTTCAGGGAAGAGGTGCGCGCATGTTCGTTGACGCGACACGCATGGTCCGCAGCCGGACGGAAACGGCCGGGCCAGCGAACCGGATGGTTCGGGCGACGATGCCGCCTAGCGGAGTCGCCGGGCGATTGGTTGCACTGGCCATGCGTCTTCGCGTCGGACGATCCGTGGGCCTTGCCCGAGCCATGCTTCTTGGATTTTTCGCCTTCGTCATCTGCGTGAGGCTCCTTCCATCGCCTGCGTCCGCTCAAACGCCGCCGCGGAATCCGGCGCGGACACTGTTCACGGATCTCGTGGAAACACTCGGTGTCAGCGGCGCTTCACAGGCCGGCAAAGCGCCAGCCGGCAATGCGCCGGCGGGCAACACTCCGGTCCGCAACATGGCGGATGGGAACTCGACCGGCAGCGATCTCGATTCTGGCGATCCGTACCCACTTCCCCCAGGAACGCCCACGGCGGAAGACCTCTATCGCCAAACCGACGAGGATGTGCGGCGCAAAAGTTGGGGCTGCGTCAACTGCCATCGCGACGTCCATGACATGCATGCGTTGCCCACCGTTAAGCTCGGATGTATCGATTGCCATGGCGGCGATCCCACTTGCGCGACGAAGGACGGCGCGCATGTCCAACCGCGTTTGAAGGCGGCTTGGCCGACGGCTGGCAACCCCGTTCGTAGCTATACGCTGCTTAACCATGAATCCCCCGAGTTCATTCGGTTCGTGAATCCGGGCGATTTGCGGGTCGCGCACATCAGTTGCGGATCGTGCCATCCGAAGGAGGTCTTGCAGGTTCGCAAGAACATGATGACGCATGGCTGCATGCTGTGGGGAGCGGCCCTTTACAACAACGGGTCGGTCCCGAACAAGATTCCGCGATATGGCGAGAGCTATAGCATGCATGGCGCGCCGCAGCGCCTGCAAAACGTCTGGCGCCGCGACCAAGTCGATCGCATTGGCTACGACATCAACCGCAAAGGCATGGTGCCGTTCCTCGATCCGCTCCCGCGTTTCGAAGTCAGCCAACCCGGAAACCTGCTGCGGATATTCGAGCCTGGCGGGCGATTTCGCCCGGAGGTCGGCATACCGGAAAAACTGGAAGAGCCGGGGCGGCCCAGAACCCGGTTGAGCGTTCGCGGGCTGGGAACCGAAAACCGGACCGATCCCGTGTTCGTGGGCCTTCAAAAGACGCGGCTGCTCGATCCCACCCTTAACTTCCTCGGCACCAACGATCATCCGGGCGACTATCGGTCAAGTGGTTGCTCGGCCTGCCATGTCGTTTACGCGAACGACCGTTCGCCGGTCCACTCGGGCCCCTACGCCCGTTATGGATTCCAGGGCTTGGCCGCACGTGAGCGGGACGCGTTCGTCAATGGCGTCGATCCGACGATCTCCAAGGAGGAACGCGGACATCCTATCGCCCATCGATTCACGAGCGCGATTCCGACCAGCCAATGCATCGTGTGCCACATGCATCCTGGAACCACAGTGCTCAACAGCTATATCGGCTTTATGTGGTGGGACAACGAGACCGATGGCCAGTGGATGTATCCGGCGAAACAGAAATACCCGACGGCCGAGGAATACGCTCAAGGGCAGATGAGCAACCCCGAGGAGGCCTCGGTCCGGGGATTATGGGGGCAAACCGACTTCTTGGAGCGAGTGCCGGAACTTAATAAGGTCGTCCAGCATTCGCAATTTGGCGATTTCCACGGCCATGGCTGGGTCTATCGCGCGGTCTTCAAGAAAGATCGCCGCGGAAATCTGCTCGATCCCGAAGGCGATGTCGTCCAGGAAGTGAACAGCGAGAAGCTGCGGGCGTCCGTCGTTCAACCGGACGAACCTTATGTTCCGGTCGATGCCGACAACCCGCAGGCGCCGACGTTGGCGGAGTCCAAGAAACGCGACGATCATCCGGTCCATTTGATGGACATCCACATGGAACGCGGCATGCATTGCGTTGATTGCCATTTCGTACAGGATGTGCATGGCAACACCAAATTGTACGCGGAGGTGCGGGCGGCGATCGAAATCACCTGCGTGGACTGCCATGGCACGGCGGACGAAACGGTGCCCGAAAAGATCGCTCGGCTAGGGCGGATGCCGACGAGCGGTCCGGCCTCCGAGGAGCCTTCGCGGGCGAACCCGGCAGGCGGCCGCAATCTCCTGGCCCTGCGTACGGCGACGGCGCCGCGCCGGCCACGGTTCGAAGTCCGCACCGAACGGCGGATCGTCGACGGCCAGCCAGTCGATCAAAAGGTGCTGATCCAGCGCGCGATGGTTGAACAGGGACGGGAATGGCGGATCGTGCAAACGAAGGATTCGATCGATCCGAAGCGTTCCGAATACAACGCCAAATCGCATCAAGCCAAGACGGTTCGCTGGGAAGTGGACGCCCAAAACGAGCTGCGGATGGTGTGGGGCGGCGCCGTCGCCTCGGCCGGAGCCAAGGGAAGTGGCCGCGAGACGGTGGGAGGCGTGAAATGCGCCCACCAAAACGACAATCTCTCCTGCATCGCCTGCCACTCGTCTTGGAACCCAAGTTGTTTCGGCTGCCATTTGCCGCAAAAGGCCAATCGCAAAATGCCCAACCTGCATAACGAAGGCGAGGTCTCCCGCAACCGGACCGCGTACAACTTCCAAACGCTTCGCGACGACGTCTATATGCTGGCTCGTGATGGATTGGCGACCGGAAACAAAATCAATCCGTCCCGCTCAAGCTGCGCGATCCATGTCACCTCTTATAACAATAATCGCGAGTCGATTTACGGGCAGCAACAGACGATCTCCGGGGGCGGGATGAGCGGGATCGCCTTCAGCACCAACGTGCCGCACACGGTCAGGGGACGCGGAGTCCGCAACGGTCCGCCCGGCCCTGGCGGCACCTCGGAAACCAAGATGTGCTCGGACTGCCATATCTCGAAAGAGAACGACAACAACGCGATCATGGCCCAATTGCTGATGCATGGAACCAATTACGTCAACTTTATCGGCAAGTACTGTTGGGTGGCGACCGGCGAGCACGGCGTGTTCGCGCCCGTCGTCACCGAGACCGACGAGCCTCAGGCGGTTATCGGCAGCACTCTACATGAACACGCGTTCCCGGACTACTACCGGGAACATGTCGAGCGGGGCCGCGTCCTGGAGCACGCCCATGAGCACCCGGGCGTCGACATCCTGGATAAAATCAAGCGTCCGTTCAAGAAACCGGAAGTGCTGATGGTCCAGCCGCGCGGCGAATATCTTTACGCGGCCTGCGGCGAGGGCGGATTGCGGGTGTTCGATATCGCCTTCATCGATCACAAGGGATTCGCCGAACGGATCACGACCGCCCCTGTTTCTCCCGCCGGCCAACGATTCCATGTCCCCACCAAGCATGCGACGTTTGTCGCCGCTCCGACCACCATCGCGCCCGATCCGACCCGCGTGCAGTTGCCGGACAACAAGGAACAGCCCGTCCATCCTTTGTACGCCTTTTTGTATGTCGCCGACAAACACGAGGGTCTGATCCTGATCGGCGCCGGCACGTTGCTCGATGGCGACCCGCTCAACAACTTTCTCGAACGCTCCCTGACTTTCAATCCCAACGGGTTGCTTAACGGCGCCCGCCATATCGCGTTCGTAGGCACGTATGCTTACATCTGCTGCGACGCTGGCTTGGTGGTCGTCGATTTGTCCACGCCGACCAAACCGCAAATCACCAGCGTGATCGGCCATGAACTGTTCGAGCATCCCGTGGCCGTGCAGGCTCAATTCCGGTACGCGTTCGTATGCGACGAGCACAAAGGCCTGCATGTGCTCGATATCGCCGATCCCCATTCGCCCAAGCCGGTTCGCTTCCTGCCGATCGACGTCTGCCACAACGTCTACGTCGCCCGCACCTACGCCTACGTCGCCGCCGGCCCGCTCGGTATGGTCATCGTCGATGTCACCAATCCGGAACGGCCGGTTATCGACCAGCAGTTCGATGCCGAGGGGTGTCTCAACGACTGCCACGACATCAAGCTGGGAATTACCAACACGAGCGAATTCGCGTACGTGGCGGACGGCAAGAACGGACTGCGGGTCGTTCAATTGACGTCCCCGGAAACTCCGGGCAGCGCGGGCTTCAGTCCGCGCCCGGCGCCGCACTTGATCGCCACCTATCCGATCCCGGATGGCGGCCATGCGTTGGCGGTTGGCAAAGGAATTGATCGCGATCGGGCCGTCGACGAGTCCGGCAATCAAATCGCCGTCTTCGGAAGGCTGGGCGCTCGTCCGCTCAATCTCAACGAACAACAGCGCATGTATCGCAAGCCGTCCGGCCCGGGACTCTGGAAAGGCGAGGTCTTCTCAGTCAGCGACGATCCCTACGACCCGATTTACCTGCGGACCAAAGACGTGAAGTAGCTTATGCGGACAGCGCGGTCGTTCGCGGGCTCACTCCGAAAGCACACTCCGATTTCTCAGTCCGAAAGCACACTCCGAAAGCTCACTCCGAAAGCTCACTCCGAAAGGCCTCTTCGGGGGCCCCTTATCGAGAGCTCGACTAACCGCTGTTCGCGGAACAACCGCCCGCACCGTGCGATCATCGCCGACGTTAGGCGACTGTTTTGGTTCGCGGCGACTCGCTTCACAGGAGCGGCCCTAACAGCCGCGCGGTGTTCTGGGCAACCTGCAGCGGCCATGGACGCGAACGCCAAGCCGCTAAATCCAAAGGCCGACACTCGGACACATACCCCAACTGCAAAGCCCGCAGTCGCGAGGTGAACTCCGTGTCATACACGGCGAGCGTTATCTCAAAATTGAGAAACATGCTCCGCGGATCCAAATTCAACGATCCGAAAAGACTTACCTCGCCGTCGACGGTCACGCTTTTCGTATGCAACACCCCCTGCCGATGCTCCAGCACGTGGACGCCCGCCGCGACCAAGTCGCCGCGGTATGCTTGGCTGGCGTACCCAACCAACCGCGAGTCCTCGGTTAATGGCACCAACAGAGTGACATTCACCCCGCGACGCGCCGCCGCGATCAACGCCGCGTGCAGCGCCTCGTCGGGCACATAATAGGGAGTCGTCAAGATCAGCTCGTCCCGAGCCCCATAGATCACCCAGAGCAGAATCTCCTGGATCGAGAGCGACCGGTACATCGGCCCAGACGGGATGACATGCGCCACCGCAGTGCCCGCCGCCTGAATCGTGTGCGCGTCGCCCGTCACCCGCAATTGTTCGAGCGTGTCGCCGGTTTCCAGTTCCCAGTCTTCCAGAAAGGTGACGGCGAGCGATTCGACGACGGGACCATGCAATCGCACCATCGCGTCCACGAACGGCCCGACGCACCAGTTGCGCTTGAAAAGCCGAGGATCCGCCACGTTTAAGCTACCGACATACCCAACCTCGCCGTCGATCACCACAATTTTGCGATGAAGACGCAAGTCGAACCGCACAAGAAAAGTCCTTGGCAAATGGGCTGGCAATGCGGCGACCACTTCGACGCCCGCCTCCCGCAGTTCCCGTGCCTCGCGACCGCGAAGAAACCGCCGGCTGCCAACATCGTCGAGCAGCACGCGGCATTTGACCCCCCGACGCGCGGCGCGAGCCAAAGCGGCGGCGATCGTGTCCGCGCGCCCCCCCGCGTCCCAAATGTAAAACTCCAGATGAACTGTCCGACGCGCGGACTCGATATCCGTCAACAACGCCTGAAACGACGCATCCGCGTCATGCAGCAATTCGATGCGATTGCCGCCCAGCGGACGGATCGCTGCCGCCGATTCAGCCAATCGAGCCAGCGGTGCCCATCGTGGCGCGATCGCCGCTGGCGGTATTTCCGCCGCCAGCTCCGCGAGCCACTCTTGAAATGGACCATGCAGGCGATTTGCCCGGCGAGCGCGTTTGCCGCCCAGACGCAACTCGCCCATAAAGAGATAGAGCAAGGCTCCGAACACGGGCAGGCCGAAAATCACCGTGAGCCAAGCGAGCGAAAAGCCAACCGCCCGGCGACGCATCACCACCCGTAGCGCTAGCACCACGAGCAATAACCCGTAGGCCGGCAACAGAAACCACACGCTCCAATGGAATGGCATCGTGAATGCGTCGCGGTGGTTTCAATCGAGCTTCTTGATACGAATATCGCGATAGGACGCCTCGGCCGGAGCGCCGCCATGAATCTGCAAACCGATCACGCCGCGACGCGCGATCTTGTCGTCTTTCTCCATGTAGTCGCATGTCTTCAAGCCGTTGACGTACAGTTCGATTCGCGGACCTTGGCAACGGATAACCAAATCGTTCCATCCATCGGCCTTCAACACGGCCGACAGCGGCGCCGGTTCGCTTTCCACTAAAAACTTCCTGCGTCGTGACTCGTCATAGAGCCACCCCCAAATCGGCTTGCCATTCATCCGTCCCATATCGCACTGGAATCCAATCACCTCGTGGTGTTTCGGGATCCGAGCGCTGCGAAATTGGATGCCCGCGTTCTCTCCAGCCCCGACAAGCTTCGCCTGCAAACGCAATTCAAAGTCGCCATACTGTTCGGCAGTGCAGAGAAACTCGTTGTTCGGAATGCGTTCCTTCAGCGTCCCCGCGACGATCGCGCCTTCCACAACCCGGAATACGCCCGCCTTTCCCTCCCAGCCCGTCAGCGTCTTGCCGTCGAAAATCCGCGTAAAGCCTTCCTCCACCTTGGGCTCGTCCGCCATCGCGGGTCGAGTTCCGAAGCCAACGTCCGCGTTGGCGGTGAAGTTCGCGATCGCCAACCCGAGAACCATCATAGTCGCGATTGAGACGCGAACGACACACAGCGACGCCCTAGGTGACACCACGGACAACGAGGCCTGCCGTTTCAGTTCGACCAAAATCCGTTTCATAAGACTCCACCTTCCCGATCGTTTTGGGCACCGTCTCGCCAGGCACCGTCTCGTTAGGCGACGTCGCGATCCTCGAACAGGATTAAGGCCAGTAGCAGCGCGATCAGGGTGTAAATACCGCCGTATAGCGCCGAAGTCGCCAAGTAGGCAAACGGAACGGGATAGCCGCCCGATACGGCCGCTTCCACGCCGAAGTTTTCTAGGTTGGGGAACACCGTGGCGATCAGATTGCCAAAAAACTGCACGATCTCAAATCGCCCGATGCCAGACTGCACAATCAGCGGGGTCAAGTTGCCGAGCACATAGATACTGAAGCACAAGATGAGATTGGCGAGCATCGGGAGGCGGGTCGAGATGGCGACGCTGATCGCGGTCAACACGATCGTCTGCATGAACGCCAGGACCAGCGGCGGCACGACGCTTAACATCTCCATATGGCATACTTGCCAAGTCGCATCCGCCGCCCCTTCTTTCTGTTCGTAAATGGGCTTGTACGCCAAGAGCACCATCAGCAGAACGCCGTGCAAGATAAAGAGCAGGCCGACCGTCCAGAAGATTCCAAAGAACTTGCCGGTAATGAATGAAACCCGGCCGACCGGCTTGGACAGCACGGTCAATGCCGTTCGGCCTTCGATTTCGTCGGCGATCTCGGTGCTCGCCGCCCAAATGGCCTGGAACATCGCGGCGGTCAGGATCACTAGTATCCCCGATTTCTTCATCGCCTTGATATCTTCGCCCAAGGTGCTGAATGGCCAGACCAAGAGCGCGATCAACGCCACCACTCCCAACAAAGCCAAAATCAAGAACACCGGCTGGGCGGTCTGAGATTTGAACGTCGCCAAGCCAATCGCCGACAGCTTCGGCGCGGCGAATCGCGGCACAAGATAAACGCCGAACAGCGCGATCACGGCGATGGAGGCCAAGGGGATGGTCCAGACCTGGGGAATTGCCGGCGTCGTGTACAGACTGACCGACAGTGTCGCCGGGCGATCGCCAAGGTTGCGGCCATAGATCGCCACCACCTGGCGATCGGGCAGGACCGTTGTTAAGCCCTCCGTCGGCGCGACCCACACGGCCGCTTGGCCCGCGGTGATGTCGAGTTTCACGCCGCCGGTCTTGGACTGTTCGGCATCCGGGGGAACGGTGCGGATTTCAACGTTTTGGTCCGCCAGGAAATCGATGCGGCGAATCTCGTCGCGTCGGAACGAGACTTTC
>JBIKVL010000454.1:0-4544 GCA_044356875.1 Pirellulaceae bacterium
CGAACTGCTCGACCGTTCCATCGACAACACACGGTTCGACGCGCCCGGCGAGGTCATCAAGGGCGAGAAATACACGATCCTGGACACCCGCACCGACAACTTCGATTTCGCCGCCGCCAAGGCGCTAGCGGAAGACGCCATTGCCAAGCACGACGACTTGGGCTGCATGGTGGGCCTGTTCGCGTACAACCCGCCCTACATCCTTGAAGCGCTCACGCAAGCCAACAAGCTCGGCAAGATCAAGGTCGTGGCGTTCGACGAGGACGACAAGACGTTGCAAGCGATCCTCGACGGGCACTGCTTCGGCACGGTTGTGCAGAATCCGTACCAGTACGGCTATCAGTCCGTCAAAATGTTGCAGGCGTTGGCTCGTGGCGACAAAGCCGCGTTGCCCGCCGACGGCTTCATGAACATCGACGCGAGGAAGATCGTCAAAGCGAACGCCGCCGAATTCTGGGACGAACTCAAGAAGCTCACGCAACCCGGCGAAGCGAAATAGGGCGTGGGGGAAGTTGCTGGTTGCTGGTTGCTAGTTGTCAGTTGTCAGTTGCCAGTTGTCAGTTGCCAGTTGTCGGTTGGCAGTAGTTGGTTGTTAGTTTTCGGTTTTCGGTTGGCAGTTGCTGGTTGTAGGTTGCCGACTGCTGGCTGCTGATTGCGTAGAGGACCGGGGGGGGTGAGCGGGCGTTTGGGGCGACCGAAGTGAGCTCCTCTAAGCGCGAACCGGAGTACCTTGTGGGATTCACATCGTCACCCCCGACTCGGCACGAATTCGGGAAACAGCTTTGCCGGCCGCCATTACTTTGACGCGATAATTCCGCCGCCGCCCACTGAAAACCGGCAACTGACAACTGGCAACTGACAACTCCCCCCTCCCCGAAAGTCCCTCATGTCCGCGCCGCTCCTGGAAGTTTGCCGAGTGACCAAGCGGTTTCCCGGGGTGGTGGCGATCGACGGGGTGAGCCTGGAATTGCGGGCAGGCGAGGTGGTCGGGATTTTGGGCGAGAATGGGGCGGGCAAGAGCACGCTGATGAAGATCCTCGCTGGCGTCCAGCAGCCGGACGACGGCGAGCTGCGGATGGACGGGGTACGCGTGCAGATCGATTCCGTTCGGTCGGCGATAGAACGCGGGATCGCGTTGATCCACCAAGAGCTGAATCTGGCGGACAATCTCGATGTCGGCGCGAACGTCTTTCTCGGACGCGAGCCGCGGCGGTTCGGATGGATCGATCGGCGCCGCATTGACGTGGAGACTCGCCGCTATCTGGCCCAAGTCGGCTTGGATATTGATCCACGGACGCCCACCGCTTCGCTCGCGATCGGCCAGCAACAATTGGTGGAAATCGCGAAGGCGTTGTCGGCGAACGCGCGGGTGTTGATCATGGACGAGCCGACTTCGAGCTTGTCTTCGCACGAGGCGTTGCGGCTGTTCGAAGTGGTGAAAGACTTGCGTTCGAAGGGCGTGTGCATCGTTTACATTTCGCACCGGCTGGGCGAAGTGAAAGAGTTAGCGGATCGGGTAGTGGTGTTGCGGGATGGACGCAACGCGGGCGGATTGGACCGTCACGAGATCACGCACGACGCGATGGTGCGGCTGATGGTGGGACGGGATCTGTCGCAGTTCTACGCGCATACTCCGCACAAGCCGGGCGCCGTCGTGCTGGAAGTCGAAGGGTTGCGGACGGAGGCATGGCCCGACGAGCCGCTCGATTTCCAACTGCGGGCGGGCGAGATCGTGGGCGTCGCGGGGCTGGTTGGAGCGGGCCGAACCGAGATGCTCCGCGCGTTGTTCGGAGTTGATCGGCGAGCGGGCGGGACGGTTCGCGTGGGTGGCCAACCGCTGCGGCTGGAGACGCCGCATGATGCGATTCGCGCGGGGATCGCGCTCGTCCCCGAAGATCGCAAGCAACAGGGGTTGGTCCTGGAGATGGCGGTGCGGGAGAACATCGGCTTAGCCGGTTTGCTCCGCAATCGGCTGGCGGGCGGCCTGTTGAATTTCGCGATCGAGCGGCGGGATACGGCGGAGATGATCCGCAAGTTGAAGATCAAGACGCCGCACGCCGAGCAGGTGGTGCAATATTTGTCGGGCGGCAACCAGCAAAAAGTGGTGCTCGGCAAGTGGCTCGCGCTTGCTCCCCGCGTGTTGTTGCTCGACGAGCCCACCCGCGGCATCGATATCGGCGCGAAGCAGGATATTTATTCGCTGATGGAAGAGTTGGCGGCGCGGGGCGTCGCCATTCTGTTTGTGTCGAGCGAAATGGAAGAGGTTTTGGGGATGTCCGATCGGACGCTAGTGCTGCACGAGGGAAGGTTGGCGGGCGAGTTGCGTCGCGACCAGCTTTCCGAGGAAGCGGTGATGCACTTGGCCACCGGCAACACAAGACAGTTGGTTAGCGCATGAAAAAAATCTCGGGCATTCTGCTGCTGTTGGTCTATGTGTTGGTCGCGACGACGTTGCTCAACGAACGTTTCGTCGGGGCTTTCAACATGCAGAATATTACGCGTTGGAGCTCGCTGTTCGGCATTTTGGGGATCGGAGTGGCGTTCGTGATTATCACGGGCGGCATCGATCTGTCGATCGGGTCGGTGGTCGGCCTGATTGGATGTTTGCTGCCGATGATGCTGCTGGGGACGGCGAAATGGCCGCCTGGGGAAGTTGCGAGCCTCACGGCTTACATGGCTGGCGCCGAGTTGTTCATCGTGGCGGCGGTGACGGGGGTCATGCGTTGGCGGGCGAGGAGCGACACGGGCGGGGATTACCGCGCGCCAATCGGAATGGCGATCGCGGGGTTGGTCTCGTTGGTGATGGGAGCCGTGGTATCGCGATTGCCGCTGCCGGGTTGGGTTTCGATCGTATGCGTGATCGCCTGGGTCATGATGGTCGCGCTCCATTTGGGTTTGGCGCACGGGTTGTTGGTGACGCGGGCACGGCTGCAACCGTTCGTGGTCACGTTGTGCGGGCTGCTGATCTACCGTGGGCTGGCCCGCTGGATTACGGACGATCAGACACAAGGATTCGGGACCGCCTATGACGATTCCTTGCGTTTGATCGCGACGGGCAAACCATGCTATGTGGCGCTCGTCGTTTTTGTGGCGGGCGCGCTGGCGGTGCTGGTGGGCAGTTGGACTTTGTTGCGGCAGCGGCGCGGCGGGGATAACGCAGCCGGTCGCGGATTGGCATGGTTCACGGTGGTTGCGGGAGCGGCGATCGCGGCGATCGGGGCGGTGCGCTATCTGCCGGAAGGAACGCTGTTGGGATTGTCGGCGGCGGCAGCGCCGGGGCGACTGATGTCGTGGATCGGCTGGTTGGTGGCGCCCAGCGTTTTGTGGTTGGGGTATGTATCGTTTCGAGCCAACGGCCGATCGATGGCGGGGCCGGTGGTGGCGGCGGTGGCGGCCGTGTTGTTGTTGGTCGGCGCGTTGGCGGTGGTGGGGAAGGACGACGAATGGTTCTGGGGCGGCCGCGATTGGGCGTCGCGGTGGCGGATGGCGGCGGTGTTTTTGTCGCTCGGTGGACTGATGGCCAGCGTGGCTTGGTTCGGAAGGAATTCGTTGCGGGCGGGCAGCGTCGCCCAGGTGCCGATGGCCGCGAGTGGCGTGACGGCGGTCATGTGGCTTATGAGCCGTCCGATTGGGAAGAGTTCGCTGGCGGACACGTTGCTCGGAGAAATGCTCGTCCCGGCGCCGTTCTTCGTGTTGGTAGCGATGGCGGCGGCGGCGGCCGTGTTTCTGAATCTGACGATTTACGGGCGGTATTTGTTGGCGTTGGGGCGGAACGAGCAAGCGGCGCGGTACAGCGGCATCAAGACGGACCGGCTAGTGGTGTTGTCGTACGTGATTTGCGGCGGCGCGGCCGGTTTAGGCGGAATTTTGTTCGCGCTCGACGGCAATTCGGTTCAGCCGTCCGGCCAGGGAAACCTGTTCGAGCTGTACGCGATCGCGGCAGCCGTGCTGGGCGGCTGCAGTTTGCGTGGCGGCGAGGGGTCCATCTTGGGAGTGGTGATCGGCGCGACAGTGATGCGGGTTCTGTACAACTCGATCAACATTTTGGGAATCAAGTCGCAGCTCGAATACACCATCATTGGCGTGGTGATTTTGGCCGGCGTGATCGCCGACGAGGCCGTAAAGCGAATCACCGCCCGACGCCGCTCGCAAGAATCCAAATAGCCGCCCCATCCACCCGGCCTCCCCCATCAGCCGAGCCGCGCCAGCGGCCGGTTCGTGCAACGCGTGCCCCATCCGTCGCGCCGCGCGCCCCCATCAGCCGAGCCGCGCCGCGCGCCCCCATCAGCCGAGCCGCGCCAGCGGCCGGTTCTAGGCGAATGTGGCCTGAGCTGCCCGAAAACCGTCAGCTTGCGCTGAGCCGGCTGATGAACCGGCAGCTTGCGCCGAGCCGGCTAATGAACCGGCAGCTTGCGCTGAGCCGGCTGATAAATCGCGCCGCTTGCCCTCATCAGCCGAGCCGCGCCAGCGGCCGGTTCTAGGCGGACACGGCCTGAGCCGCCCGAAAACCGGCAGCTTGCGCTGAGCCGGCTAATGAACTGGCC
>JBIKVL010000453.1:0-4544 GCA_044356875.1 Pirellulaceae bacterium
CTGAAGCGACACAATCGGTTGAGGTTGGCCTTAGGCCAACAGGGACAACTGTTCTTGCCTTGGGGTGATTCCGAGTGTCTCCACCCTTCCCTTTTTCATCACACGCAAGCTATTGAACCGAAGAGGCCTGTCGCTACCTGAACGGTATTGGCGGTAGACAATTCGTCGTGACGTTCGCGTCATTCGGGCGACGCCGGCCATTTGGTGCCGGTGCCGATCGGGCGGCGATCGAGGGCTCGCTTCAGAAGTTGGCCGCCCGGATCGGTGGCCAGCTTGTCGGTCAAAATGCGGACGTCGTTGAGAATAGGACGCAGTTGACGGCTCGCGTCCTCGATGTTGCCCGCGGACCGTTCGAGGCGGTCGTAGAGTTCACGGTCGTGCAGCAGTTGTCCGAGCGTGCCTTCGCGGTTGTTGAGCGCCTCGCTGAAGGCGGCCAACTGGCTTAACAGGTCGTCGACGTTTTCGACGCTCGATGCGAGGGCGGCGGCTAGCTCGTCGCCGCGTTCCGCGAGCGGCGAGGTGAACTGCTCGAGATTCGCGAGATTTTTGTTCGCCCGCTCGCTCATCTGGCGAAAGCCTTCGAGTGTGCCGCGGGCCTCCGTCATGGTCGCCTGAGCTTCGCTCATCAACTGCGGGAGACCGGCAAGCGTCGTTTTGATTTGCTGCCGGACTTCGGGGTCGCCGACCAGCTCGTCCACGGTCACCATCGCCGACCGGAACCGATCGATCGCCTGTTCGGACTTCATGATGACCCGCTGGAACTGCTCCTGGTTGTTGCCCACGATGGTGTTGAGATTGCGGGCAAGCACCGTGACTTCGAGCCCGGCGCCTTCGATGGAACGGATGGCTCCGCCGAGTTTGTCTTCAAGTCCCACGAGCACGCGTAGCGGGTCGGAGGCGACGATCCCTTCGGCGATGAATTCGCCATCCTCGATCTCCTCGCGCGACCCGCCCGGCAAGTTGCTGGGAACGAATTCGAGAATCGCGTCCCCGAGCAGCGAGGCGGTGCCGATGCGGACCGCTTCGTTGCGGAGCACTTTGCGGCGGCTATCCAGTTTCGCGGTCAGAACGACTCCGCCTTCATCTAGCAATTGGACGTCGGTGACGCGGCCGATGAGGATGCCGTTTTTTCGCACCGGCGTTTGCACGGTCACGCCCGGCGCCTGCGGGAATTTCAGATAAATCGTCTTTTGACGTTCGAACATCGCGAAGCGGCCGCCGCCGAAAAACAGAACGAGCAAAAACGCGATCATGGCGGCCGTCACGACCACCACGCCAACGCGGATTTGCAGGGTTCGTTCGTCCATGGTACTCAGCCGTGGTTAGGCGCCACGCAGTTCGCTGATCCGCTCGCCCGCCTCGCCCTTCACGAATTGGCTCACGCGACGGTCGCCAGTGCGGTCGAGCTCGCTCGGCGGGCCATCGAAGATGATCTGGGGTTCGTCGTCGGCCAACCGCGACAACGGGTAAAGCATCACGACGCGGTCCGCCACCTTGCGGGCCGTGTGCATATCATGGGTGACCACGATACTGGTCACAGGGTAGCTCAGCCGCGTCCGCATGATCAGTTCGTTGATCACATCGCTCATGATCGGATCCAGCCCTGTGGTCGGCTCGTCGTACAGCACCAGTTCGGGGTCGAGCGCCAAGGCGCGGGCCAAGCCGACGCGTTTTCGCATGCCGCCGGAAAGTTCAGCCGGTTTCTTCGGCGCGACGCTGGCGGGCAAGCCGACCTGGGCCAGTCGCGTCAACACGCGGCGTTCGATTTCGTCGTCGGTGCGATCCGAATGCTGCCGCAGCGGAAAGGCGACGTTTTGGCCGACCGTCATGCTGTCGAACAACGCCGCTTGCTGAAAGACGTAGCCATACCGGACGCGGGTGCTGGTCAGTTCGCGTTCGGACATGCTCGCCAAGTCCCGCCCGTCGAAGCACACCTTTCCCAAGGTCGGCCGAATCAGTCCGATCATCGTCTTGAGCAGCACCGACTTTCCACAACCGCTCTCGCCAATCACCGCGAGCGTCTGACCGCGGGGCACGATCAAGTTCAACCCTCGCAGCACGGCGTGCCTACCGAAAGAGATGTGCAGGTCGCGCACTTCGAGCAGCACCTCGGCCGCCGCATTCTCCGTCAGCGACGCGGCACGGTGCTCGGCGGCGTTATCGGCTAGCTGCGAATCGGGATTGGACTGTGGGGGGGAAGCCATGGCGTGCTAGAAGAGCTTAGCTCCTTCGGGCCAGATGTAAGCGTACAACGCTTCGAGAATGATTCCCAGGAGCAAATCGAGTAGCAGAATCAGGACGAAGGAGATGACGAACGCCGCTGTCGCCGCCCGGCCCACGCCCTCGGCGCCCGCCGCGCAGTGGAACCCGCGATAGCAGCCGACCAAGGCGATCGTCGCGCCGAAAAACAGGCTTTTGAAAACGCCGCTGAAGAGATCGAAGTTGCCCACGAACTGCTCGGAATTGCGCCAATAGTGGTGTTGATCGATGCCGAGGATGACGACGCTGTAGAAATAGCCGCCGACGACCCCCATGAAGTCGGCCATGATGACGAGGGTCGGGATCATGAACAGGCAGGCGAGCAACCGGGGGACGACCAGGTGCTGGATCGGGTTAGCGCCCATGCTGGCCAAAGCGTCGATCTGCTCTGTCACCCGCATCGTTCCCAGTTCCGCCGACATCGCGCTGCCGACGCGGCCAGCGAGCATCGTGGCGGCCAACACGGGGCCCAGTTCGCGGACCAGCGACATATTGATGACCGCCCCCAGCCGCGTTTCCAGTCCGAGCGCTCGGAATTGGGCGTAGCTCTGGACGGCGAGCACCATGCCAATGAACGTGCCGGTCAGAGCGACGACCGGCAGGCTCAAGACGCCCACCTGGTAAAAGTTAGGCCACAGGGTGTCGCCGCGGGGAAATCTTGTCGCCAACCATGCAAGGGTGCGGCCGGTAAAGATCGCGAAGCCGCCGATCGCGGATGTCGCGTCGACAATCAAGGCCCCGAGGTCCGCGAGCCAATCGTGGCCCGAACCGTTTTGCGAAACGGCGGGCGGATTCGACTGGAGGTTGGAAGTGGGCGTGGAGCCAGATTTCGCCATATTCCGGGAACATCGACAATTCCAGCCAGGCAACTTGAGCGGACTTTGCCGGTTGTCGAACGGACCCTGCCGTGTCGCAGCGCTCCGCCACTTGGCTCCGCCCCGTTCCATTCGTATTATCGCACGCTATGGCTGACGAAACTCACTCCTCACCGCCCGACTCGCCTTCCCCCTCGATGAGGGTGCTGATCGTGGATAACGATCAGGCCCTTGCGCATTCCATGCAGGAGAGCTTGGAAAAGGTGGGATATTCCTGCCAAGTCGCCACGTCTGGCCAGGAGGGGGCCCGCCGTCTGCAGCATGAGATTTACGATATCGTCGTCACCGACCTGGTGATGCCCGATGTCGACGGCATGGAAATTCTGGCACGGGCCCGCCAAGCGATCCCCCAGTGCGAAGTGATCATGGTGACCGGCCACGCCTCGGTCCCCAAGGCGGTCGAGGCGATGCAGCATGGGGCCTACAACTTTCTCGAGAAGCCGATCACACCGAGTCGCTTGCGGGCGGTCACGGAAAAGGCGGCCGACGCCGTCCGCCTGAAACGCGTCAACCAGGAGCTCGTCCAGCGGCTCGACGAAACCTTCGGCTTCGAGGGGATCATTTTTTCCAGCGACCGCATGAAACAGGTGATCGAGCGCGTCAAGCGGATCGCGCCGACCGACGCCACGGTGCTGATCTACGGCGAAAGCGGCACCGGCAAGGAACTGATCGCGCAGGCGATCCACCACAACAGTCCACGGCGGGGCCGCCGCATCAAGGCGCTGAACTGCGCCGCGGTGGCGGAAAACCTCGTGGAAAGCGAACTGTTCGGCCATGTGAAAGGCGCGTTCACCGACGCCGTTTCCGACCGCGAAGGAGCGTTTGAATGGGCGAACGGCGGCACGCTGTTCCTCGACGAAGTCGGCGACATGCCGATGGCCACGCAAATCAAGCTGCTCCGGGTGCTCGAAGAACATCAGATCACCCGCGTGGGCGACAACAAACCCGTGAAAGTCAACGTGCGGTTGGTCTCGGCCACAAACCGCAGCCTGGAAGACGCCGTCGCCAAGGGCACGTTTCGCGCCGACCTCTATTTCCGCCTCAAGGTGGTCACGCTGGTCCTGCCGGGCCTGCGCGAGCGCCGCGAAGACATCGTGCCGCTCGTCGACCATTTCCGAAAACTGTTCTCCCGCCGCCATCACAAACAGGTGAAGGGGATTTCGACGGCCGTCTCCCGCGCGCTCTACGGCTACGACTGGCCCGGCAATGTCCGCCAACTGCGGAACGCCGTCGAGACGATGGTGGTCCTCGATTCCGACGGTATCCTGGATGTCGATGACCTGCCGCCCGAGATGGCGGAGCCGTTCGAGTCGACCACGTCGGCCAGCCCAGTCGCCACGGCCAACAGCCTCTCGGAACTGGTCGGACAGCCGATGGAAGCGTACGAGCGGTTCGCAATCGAGGAGACGC
>JBIKVL010000455.1:0-4539 GCA_044356875.1 Pirellulaceae bacterium
CCGATGGCCGCGCCCGCTTGTCTGCCATGGGAACATGCCACTCGTAGCAACGCTTTCGATCGGACTCTGAACGCGACGTGAAACCAGTGACGCAACTTCAAAATCCGCATCGGTTTATGGAATCTTGAACGGTATTGCGTTTAGCGCTAATCGCGAAGGCGCTGGCTGGGCCGCGGAGCGCGTGCGAAGGTGAGGCCGATTCGCTCGCCATCCCAGCCATCGCCTACGGCTCGGCGGTAAACGAATGCGGCGGTCAACGAGTTGCTCCTTAGACGAATGCGGCGTTCAACGACGCTTGTCCCTGGCGTTCGCTCCGCCTCCTTTGCGGGTCGGCAGGTAGCCGTGAGCGATCGCGAACCATTCGGCGAAGCGTTCGCGATCGATCGTGGACGAGTTCCGGTCGTCGATCAGATGGCCGAGTTCGTGGATGAGGATGTTGTTGAGGTAATAGTCGCGGATCGCCTCTTCGGTCCAGTGCAGCCGCCACCCTTCGCCTCGCGCGAAGTTCCAGCGGCCGCCGTACATGCGGGCTTCGATCTGTTGGGCAGGGCGGGGCGGGGCGCGAAACGTCTCGATCCGGTTTTCCTCGACGGGATAGAGATAAATCGTGTTGCCCCATTGCATGCCGTAGCATGGAAAGCGGCGTTTTTTGCGAGTCACGCGGCTTAGGTGAACGACCTGTAAGGGCTGGAGCAAGGCAGGGGGAAAGACGGCGAGCCGCTCGCGGACGTCATTCGGTGTGAGCACATGCCGATAGCCGTCTCCCGGTTCGTCGACGACGATCCGGAAATCCCCCTTGGATCTCTCGGACGGATCGATCGGCTCATGCCAAGTTTCTGGCGGGAAAGGATTGGATCCCCGCCGAGGGTCGACACCCGGCACCCGCTTGTCCGCTCGACGGTGCTGTGGCGCGGTCACCCGGATAGAACGGTGGGAGAGGGAGGCCGGTCGGCGGCTCGATTCGCGTTGATTGCCAAAACGCGGCGTGGAGGCAGGGCGGTTGATCATGGTCGTTCCACTGGCGTGGACCGAAACGACGATTCCTTCGTCCGGTCCCCGCAACGTGTTCGCGTCTCCATCCCGGCGACGCGGCTCGTTGTCGTTTTCCGGTTCATCCTCGCGGATAAACCACTGTCCTATGCTAGGGACAAGCCCTCTGTGATTTCAAGTGAACAGCGCAAGTGACTTCTGAGATTGGACTTGCGTTTCGAAATCCGAGGAAATGCCACTGCCGGAATGGCCATTTAGCGAAGGGGGATCCGCTGGCCGTCGTAGGCCAGCGCCATGCCGGCAGGGAGCCGCGCGTTGGTCGCGGCGTGGTCGAGCTCGTGGGAGATGTGGGTGAACAGGGTTTGGCGGGGCCGCAGCCGCCGCGCGACGTCGACCGCTTCGTCGAGCGAGAAGTGGGAGACATGCGGCCGGGGGCGGAGCGCGTCGAGGATCAGGGTGTCGAGGCCTTCGAGGAGCGGCCAGCTTTCCGGTGGGATCGCATTGGTGTCGGTGCAGTAGGCGATGTCGCCGAAACGAAAACCGAGCACTTGGAAGCGCGGGCCATGCAGCAGTCTCACTGGGACGATCCGCTGCCCCAGGAGCTCGAACGGCTCGACGGAGATTTCCCGCAGCGTGATTTGCGGCGCCGCGCCGGCATGGGTGGGCGGAGCGGTCGAGAAGGCATAGTCGAAGGTCCGCTCGATGCGCCGCCGCACCACCGGTTCGCAGTAGAGCGGCACGGGGTGTCCGAGTCGAAAGGGGAACAGCCGCACATCGTCCAGTCCCATGAGATGGTCGGCGTGCTCGTGGGTGTAGAGCACCGCGTGGACAAGCCCGACGCGTTCGCGCAGCAGTTGAGTCCGCAAGTCGGGCGAAGTATCCACGAGTAGATTGCCTTCGGGCAGGCCCAAGAGCAGCGAGCAGCGGGTGCGCTGGTTCCTTGGGTCGCCGCTCTGGCAGACCGCGCAGCCGCAGCCGATCGTCGGGACGCCGACGCTGGTGCCGGTGCCGAGCAGAATCAGTTCGCCTCGAATGTCGGTGGTGATGAACGGGTAAGACACGGCTCCCTCGCGTTTCGATTGACTGGGGCGAAGGATAACATGCCAGCGGCGGGAAGAGCGACCGCTTCGCGATCGGTTTCGCACGGGCCGATGCCGCTGGATGGTTCCAACTGACCTACCGCGTTTCGCCGTCCCTGGGCGATAATCGAGCCCTATGAAGATTTTCTTTTCGGTTGGCGAGCCGAGCGGCGATTTGCACGGCGGCAATTTGATCCGCGAATTGCGGAAACGGTGTCCGGATCTGAAAGCGGTCGGCTTCGGCGGTCCGAAGATGGCGGCCGCCGGCTGCGAACTGCACGAGGATCTGACTCGACTGGCGGTGATGGCGATCTGGCTGGCGCTGCGGCACCTTCACGAGTTCCTCGGGTTGCTGTGGCGCGCGGATCGCTACTTTCGCGACGAGCGGCCGGACGCGGTGGTGTTGATCGATTTTCCCGGATTCAACTGGTGGATCGCGCGTCGCGCGAAGGCGCGGGGGATTCCGGTGGTCTATTACGGGACGCCGCAGCTGTGGGCATGGGCCAGTTGGCGGGTGCGGAAGATGCGGCGGTTCGTCGATCACGTGATTTGCAAGCTGCCATTCGAGGTGCCTTGGTACGCCGAGCGGGGCGTAACCGCGCGCTTCGTTGGCCATCCCTACTTCGATCAATTGGCGGCGCAGACGCTCGACGGGACATTCCTCGACGAGCAGCGTCGGGAGGGTGGACGGTTGGTCGCCATCTTGCCCGGTTCGCGGACTCAGGAGGTGCTCGGCACGTTGCCTTCGTTCCTCCGCGTCGCCGCGATCGTGCAACGGGAATTTCCCGAGACGCGGTTCGCGATCGCCAGCTACAGTGCTCGGCATGACGCGTTGGCGCGGAGGATTCTGGCGGAGATGCCCGAGGCGGAGCGGCCGCGGGTCGAGTTCCACGTCGAGCGAACTCCGGAATTGATGCAGCTAGCCGAGTGTTGCGTGGCATGTTCGGGGTCGGTGTCGCTGGAGCTGATGCACTACGCGAAGCCAACGGTGATCTACTACCGGGTGAATCGGCGCGGCTATCTGCTGCAGCATTCGTTGCGGAAGTGCAACTTCATCACCTTGGTGAACCTGCTGGCGGTTTCCGAGCCGTTTCGGCGCGGCTGGGCCCCGGTTTACGATCCGGACGCGGCGGACGCCGTCGCGGTGCCGTTTCCGGAATACCTGGCGTGTGGGGATAAGTCGCGCGAGATCGCGGCATGGATTGGACGATGGTTGAAAGATCCAGCGGAACTGCGGCGCCGCGCTGAATGGTTGGAACGGTTGCGGGAGCGCTTCGGCCACCCCGGTGCGTCGGTGGCGGCCGCCGATTACATTCATGCCGTGTTGCGGGACAGTAGCGGCGAGCGGCGTGCTGGCTGACCATGGCCTGCCCGGGCAGTGGCCGCCGCCATCCGCCGCGCGTGTTCAAGTTGCGGCCGCAGTTCGACGCGGCGACCAAACGCCGTGGCGTTTTTTTCGCGGGGATCTAATCGTGTTCCTGGGCGAGCCTTCGACGACCGCTTACGACTTGCGTTTCCGCATCGGCTCGATCCCGGTGCGTATCCACCCGCTGTTTTGGCTTGTCACCGCCTTGATGTCGAGCGGCAATGTCGACCCGCTGCGGATGATCACCTGGATCGGCGTCTGCTTCGTTTCGATCCTGATCCATGAATTGGGGCATGCGTTGCTGATGAAGCGTTACGGCCAGCAGCCCCGCATTGTGCTCTACGGCATGGGTGGGCTGGCGATCAGCGACGGCGGCGGTTGGGCCCGCACGAAACTGGTCGGCTACAACCATCGCCGACGGTGGTTGGAACCGGTGCTGATCGCGGCCGCCGGTCCTGGAGCCGGATTCGCGTTGGCCGCGTTGGTCGTGGCGGTGGTGTATCTGTCGGGTGGGTCCGTGTTCTGGGTGGCTCCATCGCTGAATAACCCGCTGGTCGTCGCCGCCGTCGCAATCTCGCCACAGTTTTCGCTCATGGCGTCGCAGATGTTGTGGGTGAACATCGGCTGGGGGATCATGAATTTGCTGCCCGTCTCGCCGCTCGATGGCGGCCACATCGCGCGCTCCGTGTTGGTTGAACATGATTCCTATCGCGGGCCCGAACGGGCCCAGTGGCTGAGCGTGATCGTCGCGGTCCTCGTGGCGGTTGTCGCGTTTCAAGCTTGGAAACAGATGTACGTCGCGTTCTTGTTCGGCTACTTGGCGGCGATGAACTTCATGGCGATGCGGCAGCGTCCTTGGTAGCGGCGTCTACGCGAATGCGTTGCTGCGACCGCATCTTCGTCACACTCGCGTCCGCGCGGCTTGGCACAGTGCTGCCCATCGAGACGACGCTCGCGCTGCGAGACCCGCGATACGTGCATCTCAACGCCCCCGACGTGCGGCTCGATACGAGAAGCCCAATACGAGAGGCGAGAGCCGAGATTCGTGCGCCGCGACACGAGCGGCGCGATACGAGCGGCGCGATGTGAGCGGCGCGATGTGAG
>JBIKVL010000456.1:0-4537 GCA_044356875.1 Pirellulaceae bacterium
GCCCGCCTCTCTTTCCGGCCAAGCGAATGGCGTTCTGCAAGCGGTGCTGGCCTCCCTCGTGCTCTTTGGGGCCGGAGCGCCGATCCTGCATCGCGGGCTCGTCAGCTTCGCCACCGGCCGACTGAATATGTTCACATTGATCGGCGTCGGCACGCTGGCCGCATATCTGTTCAGCTTCGCGGTTCCATGGTCGGCGCCCACCACATCTCATGCCGGACATGGTCCGCCGCTCTACTTCGAGTCGGCGGCGACGATCATGACGCTGGTGCTGCTGGGACAGGTCCTGGAACTGCGGGCGCGGCGGCGTACGGGCGACGCGGTGCGCGCGCTGCTCGATTTGGCTCCGCCGATAGCGCATCTGTCGAGCGACTCGGGGGAGACCGACGTGCCGCTCGCCGACGTGCGTCCAGGCGACCGGTTGGCGGTTCGTCCTGGGGAGAAAGTCCCGGTCGATGGCGTATTGATCGCCGGCGCCGCCGCCGTCTCCGAAGCGCTCCTCACCGGCGAACCGATGCCCATCGCGAAGTCACCGGGAGACCGAGTGCTGGCCGGGTCGCTCAATCAATCGACCGCGTTCACCATGCGGGCCGAACAAACGGGAGCCGACACGCTGCTCGCCAAGATCATCCAGTTGGTGACGCAAGCTCAGCGGAGCCGCGCTCCGATCCAGCGGGTCGCCGATCGCGTCGCCGCGATCTTCGTGCCCGCCGTGCTGGCGATCGCCGTTTTCACGTTCATCGCTTGGTGGTGGTTTGGTGGCGAAGGGGCGTACGTCCGCGGACTCATCCACGCAGTCTCCGTGCTCGTGATCGCCTGCCCTTGCGCGCTCGGACTGGCAACGCCGATGTCGGTGATCGTGGGAGTGGGCCGCGGAGCTCGCGAAGGCGTGCTCATTCGCGACGCGGAAACACTCGAACAACTCGCACGCATCGACACCGTCGTGCTCGACAAAACGGGCACGCTCACGGCCGGCAGGCCTGAACTGCATGCCGTGCTGCCGCTCGAACGGTTCACACGCGGCGAAATCCTGAGGCTCGCCGCCGCCGTCGAACGCTGGAGCGAACACCCACTTGGCCGAGCGATCGTCGCGGCCCACAGGGCCGAGTCGGTTGGAAAGGATCAAGAGCCGACCAACGAAAACATGGCGGCCAAAGCGCTCACGGCCGGCAGCTCGCCGAGCGGCGTCGAGCGGAACGTCGCGCCGGCCGATTTCCTCTCAGCGCCCGGCGGAGGCGTCGCCGGGCACGTCGATGGCCGATCGGTGCGAGTCGGCTCGCGAGCGTTCTGCGAATCGCCACGGCTCGACGAGTTCCTCCCGAAGACCGCGAAGCGGGTTCAGTTGGTGTCGATCGGCTTCGCTCAGCCCCGAACAGCGCAGCCCCAACCAGCCCCGCCGTTAATATCCCCGCCGTTAACAGCCCCGCCCTTAACAGCGCACGACGAGCCAGCTAAACCGTGGCCCGACGGGCCTTGGACAGCTTGGTCCGAGCAATGGCGGGAACGTGGCTGCACGGTGTTGTTTGTGGCGGTCGATGGTCGGCCCGCCGGCTTGCTAGCCTTGCATGACCCGATCAAACCGGACGCCGCCGAATCGCTTGTGGCATTGCGGCAGCGGGGATTGCGGCTCGCGATGGCAACGGGGGACAACGAGCGTACGGCGCTCGAGGTCGCTCGGCAGATCGCGCCGGACGAAGAGTTGTTCGATGAGGTGCGAGCCGGTTTGTCGCCGATGGAAAAGCTCGGATGGCTGGAATCGCTGCGGCGGTCGGGGCATTGCGTCGCGATGTTGGGAGATGGCGTGAACGACGCGCCGGCACTCGCGGCGGCGGACGTTGGAGTGGCGATGGGAACCGGCAGCGACGTGGCGATCGAAAGCGCCGGCGTGACGCTGGTTGCCGGCGACTTGGCCGCATTTGTGCGCGCGGTCGACTTGAGCCGCGCGGCGCTGCGGAACATCCGCCAGAATCTGTTTTTCGCGTTCATCTACAACGGCGTGGGCATTCCGCTCGCCGCCGGTATGCTCCAGCCGGTGTGGGGACTTGCCTTGAGTCCCATGGCGGCAGCCGTAGCAATGAGTTTCAGCTCGGTATCCGTCATCGCCAACGCGTTGCGGCTCGCCCGACGCCCGAAAAGCGAGTAAGCCGAACGCGTTTCATCAGCCGGGACAGCGCTAGCGGCCGGTTTTCGTGCGGTTCAGGCCGCGTCCGCCTAGAACCGGCCGCTGGCGCGGCTCGGCTGATGAGGACCGTGGCCGGCGTCGTTTACGCTAGCGACGGTTTGGCGGTAAACGACGGCACCCTATTTTGGAGTCGGTGGCCGCAGCGAGTCCCATTGCTTTTGGAGCCACTGCTGTGGCGAGAAGCGCAAACGGTCTTGCTGCTTTTCTATCTGGCGATTGAGCTTCGCGGCCAAGTCGCGGTTTTCATCCGCGAGCCGCTCTTGCACGATCTCCTCAAGGCCCTCACCGAGTTGTTTGGCGACGGGCCCCTGCAAGACCCCAAACTTCCGCAGCCGCAAATCGACCAGTTCCAGTTTCGCTTGAGTCACCACGGGACGGACGACGATGTCGGGCGGCAACCGCCGCGGATCCAACTCCACCCCAACCTCGCAACTGGCCCACAATCGCGCGACCGCGTCCGCCTCGCCTCCGACACTCAACAGCAGCAATCCCCGCTCCCACTGCGCGACTCGCCCAGCAATCACCAGTTTCGCGCGGCAATCGAGGTCGACCCGCAGCTTGTTCTCAGCCGTCTGCTCGGCCCGCTCGACCCGCAATTGCAACGCGTCCGCCCCAGGTGCCAGATCGATGCGGTAGCGTTTCCAAGTCCCATGATTCGCTTCGCGATTCACCCGCTCGCTGTCCACCCGCAACCCATCGAGCGACACTTTCAAGCGGCTAAAAACATTTTTGGTTTGGCCCCACTGTTTCGTGTTTTCATATTTGTCCGGAAAGTGCTTCAACGCCATCTCTTCAATCAACCGTCGCAGCTCCTCGGGATTGGCGACCGGTACCGGCAGCGGTGGCGGTGTTGGCAGCGGTGGCGGTACAGCTACCGGTGGCGGCGATGCTGCTGGCGGCACGGGCGGCGCTGCCGGCGCGGTTTGAGCGAATGTTCGGCCGCTCGATCGTCCGCTCAATCCGCCGTTCGCCGACAACACGACGCCGCTGGCAATAAGACCGATCGCGACGGCATCGAACGTCTGTTTTACGATCATGGTGCTGGAACTGGCGTTCGAGAAAGGGCGGAAGTTTGAGCTGGAGAGGAGGATGGAGCGACTTCCTTGATCCAGGAAACCTGGGTAATCAATTGCTGGAGCGCCGCGAACGAAATCGCCGCGTTCACTGCGAACCTTGGCGACTTGTTGGCGGGGAATGTCGCCAACGACGCGTCGGCTACCAGGAATACGTTGAAATCCCTGGAAAGGTTTTCGTAGCCGGCTGTTGTGCGACAATAGCACATGTCGGTGGCGTAGCCCGTGAGCAGCACATGACGCACTCCGTTTTTCTTGAGGAAGTCGCGCAGGGGGGGGTATCCGGCACTGTCAAAGATCACCACGTCCGAGGGATCGACCGTCACCGACGTGCTCACCGGAATCGGCAGGCTCCAGAACCCCACGCCGTTGTACCGGCCACTGGCGTCCAAACCGGGAAACTGCCGGAAGTAATCCTCGACCGGCCGAGCGGCACTGAGCTCGATCTTTTCTGGCAATGGCGCGCCTTCATACTTATAAGACGCCAGAGCCCGTTTCAGTTCCAAGATACCCGCCGCCCGTTCCTCCGCTGTGGGTGTCTTGTCAAACGATCGATAGACCTTGGTGCGGATAGGGTCGGCGAGCCCTGGCAAGCTGTACATGATAAAGGCCGCTCGACCCCGCAGGCGTTTCAAGAGCGGATCGATCACTTGCTTGGTATGTTTCGCCGCCAGGACATTCTTTCGAGGCGTGCAAAAATCGGCCACGCCATTGGGTTCGGGACTCTTCCAGCCCCAGTCGTCGTCGATCGCCCACGGATGCACCATGATCACGGCCGTCTCCTTGGCTACCAGACGATTGGGCATTTCGACGATGCCGCGGGCGTTGTAGGAAAACCGCCATGCTCGCACCGCCAAATCGCCGGCCGGATCATCGATGATCGCCGGCGCCTCGAAGTGCGTCTCCTCTTCGATCGGCTCGAAAAACTCCGGGTAGTCCGCCAGCAGTGGCCGAGGATTCTCGATGCGGACTAAGCGATTCGTGTAGACTCGCGGGGCCTCGATCGTGGATGTCTTTTGGCCTGGAGCTGTCGCGGCCGGGACCGGCGCCATAGGTGCTGGCGGCGGTTCCGCCAAGGCCGTGGCGAAGGTGATCATCGACGCCGCGGCCAGGAAGACAAATGCCCGCCACGGACTAACACTGAATAGCGCAGAAGATAAGGGTGGAAGTGGATGCGAGCCGGCCAACAAGCCTTTAATACCTGTCATGGATTGATTCCGTGTGTTTCCGTGTTAATCCGTGGCTCGTATTTCGCCTTATCGCAGCACTCATGGCGCGGTGGCAC
>JBIKVL010000457.1:0-4513 GCA_044356875.1 Pirellulaceae bacterium
GATCGCCACGCGGGCCGCCAAGGCTCCCGTGTGTACCACCAGCGTGCAGATGATGATCCAGAAAGCCAGCCGATTCACGGGCTGATGCCAGCCAACGGCCCACAGCAGCCACGCCACAGCCGTCAAGGCGAACGCCAACACGTACGTGTACGCGGTCCACGAGAACGGAGCCAACTTGTTGAAGCTCGACTCGGCGCCGACCAGCGACGCGCTGTACAGATCGGGCCGTTGCTTCTGCAAGACCTTTTCGTACTTGGCCATCGCCCCGTTGAATTCGCGGGGGGAATCGTTGCCGTACGCGACCAGGATGTCCGTGAACGCCTCGACCGCCTCGTCCGGCGACTGGCGTTGTCCGAGCGTGCGTTGCAGATAGTCGAAGTTCCACGCGGTCGAATATGGCTGCCATTCGCCATCGTCGCGTTTGAAAGGGATGGCCCGCGGCGGTTGCATCCGCACCAGTTGCCGGTCAGCCTCGGGAATCTGCATCAGTCCGCGCTTGATCCGCTCGAGCTGGGCGCGGGCCCGCTCGGGGTTCGCCGTGAACTGCTCTTCGCTCGGCAACGGCGGCAAGTTTAGCGGCGTGAAGGACGCCTTGATCAACGTGAAGGTGCGAATGCGGCCATCCAACTCGATCAACTTCCGTTCGTAAGTGGTCAAGTCCTCCGCCTTGCGTGCCTTCGCCTCGTCAACCTTCTTTTCAAACTCGCCGATTTTCACCAGCAGTTCGTTCACGGAATAACGAAAGCCCTTCCGCCGCTCGAGCCCGAGCAGATTGAGCACATCCTCGTTTTCGATGCGGAAAACGCGGTAGTCGTTCGCGGCGATCGAAGCCTCGCCGCCGCTGGAAGAAGCCGCGGGCGGGGCCTTTTCCGTGATCGTATCAATCAACCAGCGAATCGCCGGCTGCGACTTAGCGTTGGCGTCGACATACGTTTCCCGGTTCGAGATGACGCGGAGCGTGTTGCGGGCCAAGGTGTCGAGCGGCTTGACGCGTCCCTTTTCCAACACGGGCAGGCGGCCGAAACGCGCGAGGTCGAAACCCTCCGCGGTCGGCTTCATCGGCCGCGCCATGTAACCAACCATCAAGAGGAACAACGCGGCGATACCGACCGGTAGCATCAGTCGTTTCCAGACCGGCTGCGAGTTCGCGGCGGCGGATGCGAGATGAGCGGGTCGAGGAAAGACCGAATCGGCGGAAGCCGTCTCCGCCGACGACGCGGCCGACGTTGGCCGCTCGGCAAACGGATTCGTGGACGCCGAATTGGAGTTCTTGCCGCGGCTTTTTTTCGCACCCACGGTAGCCGAAGACGCCGCCGAGTTCGTCTCGGTCGAAACCGACGATGGAGCCGACGATGAAGCCGACTCCGCAGCCGCGTTCATCGCCGCCGCGACCGTCGTCGTGCCGGTGACACGTTTCAAGAAGCGAACCAGAGTGACGCCAAAGTGGTACAGCATGCCGATCACCACCAACATGCAGGCCACATACGGAATCATCCAACCGGTGTTGGTGACCACCTGCAAGTCGGTCACTTCGGCGCCGTCCGCGTCGACCCGGTAGCCGCTCTGATAGAACGTCTCGCCCGCGTACCGCAGCGGTTCGTTCATGCGGATATGGATCGCGTCGTCGAAGTCGCGGCTGGGATCGGTCAACTGGATGTCGGACGAATAATTCTTGGGGATGGTCGTGCCCGGGTAATCGTCTTTCCGAACATCCTTGAGCGCGATCGAGTAGGGCTTGTAGGTGCGTTTGAACCGCAGCGAAGCCTCGTACGTCTTGCCGTCGGCGACGATCTTTTCCACATGGTTTTGTTCCGTCAAAACCTGGGAAAACAGATAGGTGCCGAGATCCTTGCCGGACGCTTTCTCGGTGAACTTCACGTAGGCCGCCGCCACGTCCACGGCGCCGGACGAGTCGGCTCCGGTGTTCTGCTTCAGCTCATCGACCATGTACTGCAGGCCGACGCCCGCCGTCGCCGTGTTCGGCTCGCCCTTCGCCGGTTCCCGCAGCGACGACGAGTTCTTCAGGAACTTGACAACGTCGATGTCGAACGGGAGTTGCGATTCGTCGGCCTTCGCCTTGCCGCTCGTCACGAAACGCGTCGACTTGCCCTTTTCCGCCAGCGGGATCGCGAACACTTCGTCCTCGGCGCCGTCCGACGTGGCCACCACGGCAAGCTCGAGGCCGCGGATGTCCTGCACGTAGTTGACCGTTTCCCCTTCGCGGATCGTCATCCGTTCTTCGATCGCGAACAGATTGACGAGCAGCTGGCCAAACATCAGGAGGCCAATACCGCTGTGCAGCAGCACGACGCCGCCGCGCTTGCCGAAGACGATGATGCAACCGAGAAGGAGCACCCCGCCGGCGAACGACGCCTGCAGCAATTGCCAGAGAATCCGCATCCCCGCATCGCCGAGGAATTCATCCGAGCCTGGGAGGAAGACGACAACGATGTTCGCCAGAACGATCGCCGAACCGGTCCAGAGCAGCGTGCGTTCCGCTCGCCGTTCGCGGGGAAGCGACATCAATCCGTAGACGCATGCCGCGCCGGCTCCCAGCATCGCCAACCGCAGCATCCACCACAGCGTGGACCATTCGAAGGGCGGTTTACCCTGCAAGCCGCCGCGGCTGTGGCCGCTCACGATCACCGCCGTGGTCAACGCCAAACCGGCCGCGATCGCCGCCAAGCCGATCGCCAACTTCCGCCCGCGGGCTTGGGCCGTGAACCGCACCATGTGGGCGGCGACCAGGTTGAGCATCATCGCGCACCCGATCAACTTGCCGCCAACGAAGCGGAATCCACCCGACACTTCGGCCTTCGGAAACCACGCGGGCGGCAACAGGTCTTCGAAGTACACGACCGCGAACCACGCGTCGAAGTAGTCCGCGATCACGTCCCACATGTCTTTGCGGGCTTGCGCCAGCGTGCCGAAGAGCACCAGCACGAGCGACAACGCCAACAGCGCGACGGTCAATTTCAAGGACGCCAGGACGCGCAACGCCGCGTTGCCCACGACCTCGACCAACGCCAATGGATGGCTCGCCTTGCCAGCCGCATCGGCCCGCAACTTCCCCGCGGTACCCGTGGCCATAAGCTGCTCCTCCTTCAAGCGGAAACAAGCGACGAAAATGGACTACAGCGGCTTGAACCGCACCGACTTCATGAATGTCTCAAACCGTTCCCGTTCCCGCGCGACCAGCGGAGCGGGACCTTTGAACTTGAAAAACCAAGCGGAATCGCCATGGACGGCGATCGCCCCAAGGATCGATTGCCCCGAGGTCGCTCCGCCATCCAAATCGACATACGATCCTTGAGCGGCCCCCAGTTCCAACGACCGAACCTGCGTGGCCAGATCGGCGGAAGTCAACGGTGGCAACTGCACTTGGCCACGCCAGCGATTAACGTTCGACAGCAAGTCGTTCGCTGCGGCGGACAGGCTGCTGACCGTGATTTCTCCGGCTTGGCCATCCTGCACGATCCGATACGTCAGCTTGGCGAACGGTCCGACCGGCGCCGATTGCCACTCGGCCGGCGCGGCGAAGCTAAATGGCAAATCCGCCGACTCGCTGCCACCCGCGGAATCGGACGATGCGCCGCTGGGGCGGCCAGTGTTCGGACGGCCGGCGCTGCTCGGCATCGTGTCATCCGCTTCGCCATCCATGCCCGGCGGTCCCATGCCCGCCATACCGCCCATGCCGCCCATCCCCATGCCGGCAGGCCGTTGACGCGGTGGCGCCATCGTTCCCACCAAATCGACGACGGTCAGCTTGTTGCCAGCCGCGTCGAGCAATTCACGGGTTTCCTTGTCCCAGGAAGCTTCGGTGAGCGGCCCGAGCCGCAATTGAGTCCGCCAGCGGTTGACGTTGTCCCGAGTGTATCCAGCCACCGACCGCTGTGGCACCGGCAGCCGCGTGACTGTCAGCTCGAACGGTTTTTCCTTGCCCGGGATCTCGATGGTCGCGACCCGTTCGCCCGTCGCCGTTGCGGCTTCCTTCCAGCCGTCCGGCAGCTTCCAAGTTGGCTTCCCACCCGCTGTGTCCGGCTTGGCCGAATCTGGCTTGCCCGTATCTGGACTGGCAGGCCCAGCCTCGGATGCTCCCGGTAGACGAACCGACTTGAGGAACGCTTCGAATTCGTCCTTGCGAGCCGCCAGTTCCTGACGGTCGCCCGTGACTTTGAAGAACCAAGCGTTCGGGCCTTGAATCGAGATAGCCGCGAGCATCCGATGCGGCGGCTTGGGAATTCGATAACGCCGGACCGACTCGGGTTCCGCGCAGCCGAGCTGCAAGCACGCCAAAAACAGTCCTACCCAGGCCAAGGCGCAGGAAAAACGTCGAGTTCCCAGCGGCCGCCCTTCAGCACGCCGTGCGCTGGCGGATTCAGGGCTGGCCGAGCCGCAGGGCACGACCCGCGATGCTCGTCGGCGTTCTTGGGACATCATGCGAATGGATTTCACCAGTGCGCCAAGCAGCGTCGACGTCTTCGCGGCTACGCCCATTCAAGGGACAACCGAA
>JBIKVL010000459.1:0-4492 GCA_044356875.1 Pirellulaceae bacterium
GTCGCGATCGACGGTGACAACGGCAACGACACGGTGGTGGCGCTCGGAACGGCCGGCGACGACTTCTTCGCCGTCTCGGCGATCAGCGGAACCGTGTTGCTGCAATCCAGCTTGGGGCAGCATACGTCCATCCGCCGTGTTGATGCGGCGGCGGAAACCCTGACGCTCGACGCGCTGTCCGGTAACGATCTGTTTGGAGTCTCCGCGAATCAGCCGTACGCCACCGTTAACGTACGCGGTGGCGATGCCGGTACCGGCGACCACTTGTTCGTTCAAGACCGGGGCGGGGCTGCCGATAGCTTCCAAGTGACTCCGAATTTCATCGCCGGTTCCGGTCTTGTGGGCTTCGGTGGAACCGCTTTGAATTACACCGGGCTGGAATCGGTGGAAGTCTTCGCCTCGGGCGACGCGGGCGACAATCTGACGGTCACCTCGTTTTTGGGCGACAACCGCTGGGTGGTTGACAACGGAGGCACGGGCGGCGACCGCATTCAAATCGATAACCGCGAGCAGCTCAGGTTTGTCAATCTCGACAATGTCACGCTTGTGAATGTGAACGGCGTCGATCGTTTCGAAATCCATCCGACCGCTCTGTCGCAATTCAACTCGTTCACCGTCACGGGATTTGTCGGCGGTTCCGACACGCTGGCGCTCTATGGCACCGACGCGACCGATGCCCTCGTTCAGGTCGCTCCGGGGGCCGTCGCGGTCAATGGCACGCGGATCGACTGGACGCTGGGTTCGATCGGGCAGTTGCACCTCAATGGCGGCGCTGATGCCGACGTTGTCGCCATGACTTTGGATACGCTCGATCCGTTCGTCCGCGATGTGCTCGTGGACGGTGGTTCGCCTTCGACCGCGGCGGGCGCGGCTGTGGATTCGCTCTTCCTGCAAGTGTCTGGCAGTGCCCGCATCACGCAGTCGACCGATCCGACCGCCGGGCAGCTCGATCAGCCAAATCGGCTTCTCAACTACCAGGCTATCGAGTCGATCGGAATCGTTTCGGTCGTCGATCAGGGCCCATCGGCGTTCACGTTCCGCGCCACGCAAGGCGAGGACAGCATCAGTGTCGGTCCTGTCAGCGGCTCGGGGAACCAGGCCGTGCTCTCGGCGAATGGCGGCACGCAGATCACGGTCAATTCACCGATCGATGCGGTGTTTGGCTCGGTCACGATCGAGGGCCGCGACGGCGACGATCGGATCTCGGTCACGCCGATCCAAAACGTGGCGGTCAATGTCGACGGCGGCAATCCGACCGCTTCGGACGCCGTCGTGGTCAACATCACGGCCAACACGACCTTCGCGCCGACAACTTCTTCCGCTGCCGTCGTCACTGTCGCCGGCTTCGCGCCGGTCTCGTTGACCAACGCGGAGACGCTCGCCTTGGGCGGCAATGACAGCAGCCTCGTGCTAACTATTCAGACACCGGCGACTGACAACACAACAACATTGACGCCAGGCGCGACGCGCGACAGTGGTTCCGTCCAGGTTGGCTCGCTGGTTCCGATGACCTTCGGCAACTTGGGGAATCTCGCAAGCCTCGTGCTTTTGGACACCGAAGCCAACGACACCTTCATTTACGAGGGCACCACGGCTCGGGACGTTTTCCTTCTGGACGGGCTCGGGTTCGTCACGCTGAATAACCAGATCCTGGTCGATCCCACCGACGCTGCGTCATTGACGCTGAAAGGCCTGGAGGGCCAGGACACCTTTGAAGTGTTCGGCAGTTCGGAATACCTGCTAGTGAACGTCGAAGGCGGTGGACCGGACACCGGCGACACGCTGAACGCCATGGCCCCGTCGCTGGCGGCCGTTGCCTTGAACCTCGGACTGGGCACCCTGTTGGGCTACACCGGCAGCTTGCTGTACAACGGATTGGAGACAATCAATGTCGACGGCGGTTCGTTGGCGGCGTTCGCGGTCACGGCGACGAGCGGCAACGATTCGCTGGTGGTGACACCGACGATCAACGGCGGCACGTTGCAAAACAGCGGTGTCGCGCCGGTCGTGAATTACGCCAGTGTCCTGTCCAACACGGTGGCAGTGAATTTGGCAGGCGGGCTCGATACGCTGGTAGTCAACGCGACCTCGACCGGCGACACAGCGACGGTCAACGTTCCGGTTGGTGTCATCAATACCGGGTTGCTTGGCGGCACCGTCAACTTCCTCAATGGTTCGGTCGAGGCGTTGACATTGAACGCCCTGCAAGGAAACGACGCGGTAACCGTCGTCAGTGGCTCGGTACCGGTGTTCATCGACGGTGGCGACCCGATCGGTATGGCCGGCGACTCGCTGACAGTGCTGGCCGACAATTCGATCGTCTTCCTACCCGGTCCGGAGAGCGACGAGGGCGGATTCACGGTGGACACCACGGAGCGGGTGAGCTTCGATCACATCGAAGCGGTTTCCGTTGGCGATACGGGCACTCCGGGCGATTTGTCGGTCACGGTCTGCGGCACGAACGACGCCGACACGATCACGATGATCGGCCAGGGCGCGAACGCGGTGACGGTCTCGGTCAACGATGGACCGGCGATTCTCTACACGGGCCTCACCCTGCTGTCCTTGGAAGGCAAGGCGGGCGATGACAACATTCAGGTCGATCTGAATGCGGCGGCGCTCGGCACGACGGTGCTCATCGGCATCAACGGCAACACCTCGATCGGAACCGCCGGCACTGACAGCGACCAGCTCACTATTGTGGGTGTGGATGGCGTGGCGAACATCGCGTCGTTTGTGCCAACGGGTGCGAATGAGGGCGCGCTCACGGTCAGTGGGTTCAACACGATCGATCTGCGGAGCATTGAATCGCTCGTGTACAACGGCGAAGCGGACAATGAATCGGTCGCAATCGTAGGCACCGCTGGCCCGGACACGATCATCCATACGCCTGGCGAAACGGTGGACGCCGGTAGTCTAGCGGTGAACAGCTTGCTCGCGCTTCAGTACACGAATCTAGGCGCCGGAGGCTCCGTCAATGTGCAGGGCTTTACCGGAATCGATACCGTGATTGCCCGCGGCACGGCTGGCGACGATCAATTGACCGTGACCCCGAGCGGTTCAGTGTTGCTCTTCAACGCGGCTGGCAATCACGTTCCGCTTAACCGCGTTGACGCTTTGTTCGAGTTGGTGGCGCTCGACGGTCTGGACGGCAATGACTCGTTCGTCATCACCGCGCCGCAAATCTACCTGGGCGTTGGCGTGTTGGGCGGCAGCCCGGGTGGAAGCGATAGGCTGGAGGTGCTGGGCGCCATCAACGCGAATGACACCCTGTCGCTGCAGTTGGGCGCCGTCCGAACCGATGGCGATTTGCTGCTGAACACGACGCAGATTAGCTATCGCGGCGTCGAACATCTCCAACTGGACGCGGGCGGCAATTCCGGCGACGCTCTTACCATTACCGGCCAAGGCGTTGTGGGAGACAACGTTTGGACGGTTGACCGGGGCTCCTACGGCGACAGTGTGCAAGTCGATGATCGCGAATCGATTGAATACACCGATTTCGCAAATGTTACCCTCGTGAATCCGTTCGGCACGGATCGATTCGTCGTCCACCCGACCTCGCTGACTGGGTACGCGCTGCTCGGCACGCTCACGGTGACAGGCGACTCCAATCTCGGACAGCCAAGCGATGATGTGCTCGAGTTGGTTGGCACGCCCGGTACGGATGTCGTCTCGGGATCCCTGGCGACGGTCACCATGAACGGCCGCACCGTCACCGCGAGTGGCACATTGGCGGAACTTCACGTCAACACGCTGCCTGGCACCGACTTCATCACTTTGGGATTGGGAATCCCAGGCACTCGCAAGATCGTCGACGCCGGCGCCGACAACGACGTCGTGAATGTGTCGACGATGCAAGACGCCACGATCTTCGGCGGCGCGGGAGATGACACCATCACCGGCTCGCCGATCGCCGATCTGATCTTCGGCGGCACTGGCGACGACATCATCTTCGCGGGCGGCGGCAACGACGCCGTCTATGGCGACGAAGGCAACGACACGATCCAAGGCGATACGGGCAACGACACGCTGTATGGCGGCGACGGCTCCGACCGCTTCGTCTGGAACAACGGCGATGGTACGGACATTGTCGAAGGCGACGACGGCGTCGACGTCCAGATCGTAAACTCGGGGAACGCGGCCGACTCGCTGTTGCTGCGGCAAGGCCTCACGAACGAAGCGCGGGCTGTGTTCGAACGGCTGGTATCGAACACCTTCTCGATCGACATGGGCAAGATCGAGCAGATCGATGTGAACTCGGGAACCGGCGGCGATTCGATCGAAGTGCGGGATCTCTATCCGACCGATCTGCGAGTTGTCAACGTGAATGTCGGCACGGCCGACGCCGCCCTCGACTCCGTGACCCTGCAGGGCCGGTCTGTCGCGGACAGTTTGACGCTCAGCTACTCGGGTTCGCTCAACGGCGTGAATGTCGCGGGACTGCGTTACGACATCAACGTTACCGGCCTCGCGCCGACGGCGGATGCGG
>JBIKVL010000458.1:0-4492 GCA_044356875.1 Pirellulaceae bacterium
GCCGTCTCGATGGCCACCTGGGAGCCGATCGGGGCGGGGAAGTCGGCGACGCCGACCACCAACCCTTCCAGCCGCACGACGCTTCCCGACAACGCCGCTGGCAGACAGCGGGCCACTCGCTCTAAAACGTCCCGCCGCTTTTCGGCGACGCCGATCGAGCTCCGCAGGGAACCACGAGCCGAATCGCCAACCGCGGCATTCGTGAACTCATCCATCGATGCCAAGCTCCTCGGCGATGCGGGCGAGCTGCGTCGACAGTTGTTGATCGATTTCGCCCCACTCCGTCACGACGCGGCAGCCACCCGGCTCGACCGATTCCTCGGCCACGATCTCCACGGCGGATTGCCGGCCGAGCGAACTGGCCCACTGCTGGATCTCTTCCCCCAACAGCGTGATGTCGCGGGGATGCAGCAGGAGTCGAGCGCGTTGTCGGCCGGCGATCATCCGCAGCGATTCCCGCACAAGTCCGCTCGTCAATCGCGGTTCGGCGATGAACTCGCGGCGGGCGATCCGAGCGGCGATGGCGCAGGCCAGTCCGAGCGCGTCGCTTTCCCACCGCGCGAGCCATTCGCCTTGGGCGCGGCGGAGTCCTTCGAGCACTCGATCTCGAGTGGAGGGGGCGGCGGCGAGCTGCTGGGCGAATTCCGTGCGCAATTTCGCCTCCACCTCCGCCCGACCGGCCGCTAGCCCTTCGAGCCATCCCGCCTCGCGGCCCTCGGCATGTCCGGCCACGATTCCCGCCGCGAATCCCTCGGAGCGTCCCTCCGCGTGCCCCTCCGCATGTCCCTCGGCCCGTCCGGTTGCGTGTCCCTCTTCACGGCCCGCGGCCAAGCCTTCCAATCGGCCCGACTCGCGACCTTCGCGTTGGCCGGCGGCCAGCGCGGCCGCGCGGATCGCTTCGGCCTCGTCGCGAGCGGCCTTCACCAAACGCGCCGCTTCCTCGCGGGCCTGTTCCACGCAGCGCCGCGCTGCTTCGGCGAGCAGCGCGACATCTTGGAACGCCACTTGCGCCGCGCGCGTTTCCGCATCGCTCGGTCCTGCGCGGAGAATCGCCGCCATCGATCAAATCTCCTTCGGGGAAGGCGTGGTCGCCTCGAGCAGCAGTTCCCGGGCAAGCCGCACCAAACGCCTCTCGGCCTCGACCGCATCCGACAAACGCCAGGGCCCCAGTTGTGTCAGTTGCCGCTGGATGTCCCGAGCCGAGGTAGGTCCCAAACGTTCCATCCAATGCCGCGCGACCGATGGCTCGGCGCCCGCCAACGCGAGAGCGAACAGCCAGGGATCCGCGCGGGTCACAAGGTTCGCCAGCGTCGACTCGTCGAGCCGCGCGAGATCGGTCAAATTGTCGATCCGGGCGACGACGCGGTTGCCCGTAGCATTGACCGCGCGGCTCGTGTCGCCCGCAAGACGCTTGTCGCCTGCAAGACGCCTGTCGCCTGCAAGACGCCTGTCGCCCGCAACCTCGTTTTCAAGCGCCGGGGGCGTCGAACCGTGGTGCTCGAATGAGGCTTCCGCGTGGGCCGGATGTACAAAGTCACGCGAGAACGCGAAGCGCGTTTTGCGGGGCGGTGTCGCACTCCCCGAGACTTCGTCTTGCTGCGGAGTCGAACCGAGCGTCGCGCGCGTTCCCGCCGACTCCCAGCGCGCCCTGTCTTGCGGGTCCGCGGCGGCGAGGATGGCGGCCAGCGTCTCCGAACTCCCTGGATCGAGTTTGCGACGCAGAGATTCGGGCTGCCGAGGGTGGGACTGCTGAGGTTGGCTCTGCTGGGGTTGGCGCTGCTGGGGTTGGCGCTGCTGGGGTTGGCGCTGCTGGGAGTTGGAATTGCCGCTCGGTTTACGCGTCCGTTCCCAGACCGCTTCGCCGATGGCCTCGACCCATTCGGCGTTTGGCTCCGGGGGCGCCGACATCCGCTCGACGACCGCCAATTGAAGCGAATGCGGCAGCGCGTGGAGTGCCTCCGCGGCGAGTTCGGCGGGGAGTCGCGCGAGCACGATGGCGATCGCGGCCGGACTTTCATCCTGGAGGCAGCCGCCCAAGTGGGAACCGGCAACCCGCGCTAACCGATCCCAGACGTTGCGTGGCGCCTCGCTCGATCGCCTGACAGGATCTCGCACGCCCGAATCGGTTTCCATGGAAGGCGAGTGCCGTCGATCGGCGAATTTTCTCGCCAGCGAATCGTCCAACTCGACGGCGCCGGAGTCGTCGTCGGCGAGTGGATCTTCGAGCGTCGGCTGCCGCGGGTCTGTGGCATTCGAGGAGAACGCGGTCTCCGGAACGCGGCGGGACAATCGTGGCATGAGCGCGAGGAATTCCGCGATCGCCGCTTCCTGCTCGTCTGGATCGACGACGTCGAGTGTTTCGCATTCACTGCGGATCCGCCGCGCGTCGGATGTCGAGAACTCTTGCAACAGTAGTTCGGCGTCGCCCCGATCGAGGCTGGTGACTACGAGCGCGATCTTCCGCCAGACGCTGTCAGCGTCTCGCACGGAGGCGTTCCCGGACTCTTGGCCCTTCATGCCGCGTTCCCCATCCATTGTTTCAGCGCGGCGGCGGCGCTGCCTGGGTCGGCTTGGATCTGCTCGCGAAGACGCCGTTTGCCAGATCGTTCGCCTTCATGAGAGGACCGGGGTGCCTTGGGTGCCTGGCGCCTTTCACGGTCCGCTGGGCGAGTGGCGCTTAGGGATCGCGCCAGCTTTGCGAGCAACCCCACACCCAGCAGCGAGCCTCCCAGCGTCAGCAGGTTGTCGCGGACCCACAAGCGAACGGTCTGCGCGAGGGGCCGGATGGAGGTCGCCACCGGCTGGCGATGTTCGGAATGAAAATGGCCCGGCGTGACCGACGAAATTGACGAGGGCGATAGCGATGAAGAGGATGACGAGGGTGGCGAGGTTGACGAAGAGGTTCCCGCGCGGCTGCTTTGGGTATCGCCATGGCCCGAATTCCTGGGCTTCGGCAAGTCCAGTGCCTGGGTTGTTGTCGGGGATTGGCGGCTCGCGCCTCGCGATATGGCAGCCTGGGAATCGGCGGCATTCCGCCGTCGCGAGTCGGTACGGGCGGTCTGTTCGGCGCCTTTTATCGCCTTGTCGGCCGAGGCCTGAGAACTGGCAGATGAACCGTCCGAGGAGGTCGACGAGCGGTCGTCGTCGGATGCTCGGACGGCGGACGCGTCGGTAATGGCCGTCGCTGTTTCCGCTTCCGTTCGGGCCAAGACGGCGACCGGCTGGGATCCAATCGGTTCCAATCCATGGCTATTGCGAGTCGGGAGACTTGAAGCCGCCGCGAGACCATCGGGCGGATTCGACAACGCGTCGTCGCTTTGGCTGGATGCTGCGAGGCGGATTTCGATGTCGCTCTGGGCCGTGCCCCAAGGAAGAAGCGGAGCCGCGTCGACATGCATGGCGAAGTCGGTAGGCGCCCGACCCGCTTCGCGAAGTTCCAAAGCGAGTCGCTTGTCCTCGAAATGTTCGTTGCCGGGATCGATTCCGTGATTGAATCGTGAGCCCTGCGACATGCCGGCGGCGGTTTGCGAATCGAGTTGAACGAGGGCGTTCGTCTTGGGATCGTGCGACGCTTCGGCGATGTCGGCGGTGTCTGTGGCGGTGTTGGCGACTGAGTCGGCGGCGGTGTCGGCGACTGTGTCGGCGACGGTATCGGCAAACGTGTCAGCGACTGAGTCGTACGAGGCGCGGGCGATGACCGATGGCGAGGCGATTTCGTTCGGGGAATCGTGGTGGGTGGAGACTTGATTCGCGGCGTGATTCGCGGCGTGATTCGCGGACGGTGCGGAGCCTCTTCGATCTCGGGCCGTGGGGTTTGTCGGGGGCCGATCTATCGCCGTCGAGCTGGGGCGCGACGCTTGTCGATCCGACGTCGGGCGGGCCGTATTAGGGCCAGCGGGAAGGTTCGCTTCCGCGCCTGCGGGCCGATACGACTCGGGGCGACGATCGCGAGCCGACGGGGTGGAGGCGGTATGGGTGACGCCGGCGTTCAGATCGAGGATCGTGACAGACTGTTGGTCTTGGATCCCGAGTGTGCCTTGGACAGTGCCGCGGATCGCGGAGATCATGGTGGACGGCAGCGGTTTGCCGCCGTTGGCGCGGACGGCGGCGACTGCTTTCCGCGTCTTACGGCGGGGAAAGCCACCGAGGTCGGAGTCTTCGAAGAGCACGCTGGCTTCTTCGACCCCGGAAATCTTTTGGAGGATCAGCGAAACTTCCTGGGCTTTCGCGAGCTTAGCGGCCTCATCGCGTTGGCGTGACGAGCTGAACGGATGATCGCTCGCCAAGAAACGCTCGGTGTAGGCGAAGGCGTGGGCGGGCAGCGCCTTTTGGTCAACCAGCGCTTTGAGATAGAGATGGCGTTTTGATCGCGGGACGGAGATGGACCTGCCGACGACTTGGGCTTCGTTCAGTTGCGCTTTGCCGAAGGCGGCCTCCATGGCCGTGACTTGGGCGGCGGTCAATGGGGTGGCGGCGAGCAGATCGCCGCCGA